>CAYNPF010000039.1:0-15147 GCA_964398895.1 uncultured bacterium | reverse complement strand
GCCATCGAGATCCTGCGCCAGCAGGCAGCGGCAGGCCAGCGGCACGCGGTTCTCCGCCGCGCGGAAGACCGCCATCGCCGCGTGCTGCGGGAGCGCCGCGCTGCGTCCGAACCACTCGTCGTTGGTGATGTTCACCAGCCATCGCGCCCCCCGCCGCACGTCGTCGCGCGCCAGGTCGGCGAACACCGCCTCGAAGCAGATCAGGCAGGAGAACGACCCGGCGGCGCTGGGGAACAGCACGGTCTCGCTCCCCGGCGTCCACTCCGCCTGCCCCAGCTCGATGCGTCCCAGCCAGGGCAGGAAGCGCTCGAACGGCATGCGCTCGCCGAACGGCACCAGGTGCCGCTTGGCGTACACCGGGCCGAAGGAGCCGTCCTCGCCGAAGCGCCCGGCGGCGTTCGTGAACCGCTGTGCCCCGCTGGTGTCCCAGTCGTACTCCGCGAAGCCCGAGAAGACGGCGAGGTCCTCGCGCACCGCCAGCGCGCGCACCGCCAGCGACTGGTCGAGCTGCCGGTGCAGGTAGCTGCCGGTCGCGGTCTCCGGCCACACCACCAGCAGCGGCCGCGGCGCGCGCCCGCCCGCCTCCCCGGTCAGATCGAGGAAGGTGCGCAGGATCTCCGGCTGGTGCCGGCCGGACCACTTCACCTCGCCCGGGATGTTGCCCTGCACCAGCGCCACCGACAGGTCCGATCCGGCGCCGCTCGCCCGCGTCGCCGCCACCACCCGCTGTCCCCAGAACCACGGCAGCAGCACGAACAGCAGCGCCGCCAGCGCCCAGCGCCCGCGCGCGCCGCCGCTCACCGAGCGCCACAGCAGCACGTTCATCACCACCACCCACAGCGTCACCAGCCCGGCGCCGCCCAGGCTCGCCATCTGCAGGAGCGGCACGTAGGCCTGTTGCGTGTAGGCGGGCGCGAACCACGGGAAGCCCAGCTCGCCCGAGCCGCGCAGCCACTCGACCACGACGAAGACCACCGGGAAGGCGAGCTCCACCGGCACCCGCGGCGGCGCGGCGGCGATCGCCACGCCCCCGGCGTCGCTCCCGGCCCGCCCCTGCGGTCGCGCCAGCCGCCCGACCAGCAGCACGGTCAGGCCGGGGAACAGGCCGAGGTAGGCCGCCGCCGCCAGCCAGGCCAGGTACTTGAGCCAGGGCACCGTGATCGCCACGTCCGACAGCAGGGCGATCCAGTGCAGGCCGAGCGCGAAGAAGACGAAGCCGAAGAACCAGCCGAGCCCGAACAGCTCGCCGGAGCCCGCCCGGGTCCGCGCGCGGCGCTCGATCGCCACCAGCAGAGGCACGAGCGCGCCCCAGGCGACGAATCCCGGAACGCGCGGCAGGAAGGCGATGCCCAGCAGCAGGCCGGACAGTCCCGCCAGCGTGCGCTCCCCGCTCCAGCGCGGCCTACGCGAGTCGGACCTCCCGGCCCTGCTCCGCCGAGCGGTACACGGCGTCGAGCAGCTCCATGACCGGCAGGATCTCCTCCGCCGAACCCATGGGCTGGGTCCCCTTGCGCAGGGCGTCCGCGAGGTGCGTGAACTGCGCCTCCATGGACTGCTTGTACTGGTAGCGCGACGTCTCCACCTGCGGCGTCACGTTCACCAGCGTGCCGTGCATGCCCTTGTGGATGCGCAGCGGGTTGAGCAGCGCCGCGCCGCCGGAGCCGAACAGGTTCACGTAGGTGAACTCCTTCTCCATCAGCAGCCCCCACGTGACCTCGACGGTCAGCGTCGCCCCCGAGGCGAGCCGGAAGAAGGCGATGGCGTTGTCCTCCACCTCGCCCTTGCGGCTGCGGTGCAGACTGGCGGTGACCGACTCGACCTTCGGGCCGCCCAGCACCCACAGGGCCTGATCCAGCACCTGGAAGCCGAGGTCCAGCACCACGCCGCCCCCGGACTCGCGCTTCTGGCGCCGCCACTCGTCGGAGTCCCACTGCGTGCGCTGGCGCAACCAGCCGGCCTTCGTGAAGAAGATCTCACCGAGGTCGCCCTTCTCCACGAACTTGCGCAGCAGCTGCGCGTCGGGACGGAAGCGGTGCTGCACCGAGCACATGAGCACGCGGTCGTGCTTGCGCGCCGCCTTCACCATCGCCTGCGCCTCGGCGGCGCTGCGCGACAGCGGCCGCTCGCAGAAGACGTGCTTGCCCGCCTCGAGCGCCGCCACCGCCATCGGGGCGTGCAGGTAGTTGGGCGTGCAGATGTCCACCACGTCCACGTCGTCGGCGAGCAGGTCGTCCAGCCGGCTGTGGGCCCGCGCCACCTGGAACTTCTGCGCCACCCGCGCGCCCTTCTCCGGGTCGCGGTCGCACAGGGCCACCAGCTCGACGTCCTCGAGCTTCTTCAACGCCGGGATGTGATTGATCTGGGCCGTCGCGCCCACGCCCACCAGCCCGATGCGAAGCGTCTTGCGAGCCACGCCAAGCCTCCCTCGTACAGGTTGGGACCCACCACCCGTCGCCACCCGACCGCCGGGCGCGGATCCGATCGCTCGCGTTCCGAACCGCGGACTCTAGCCCGGACCGTTCCGCCATCGCAAGCCGGCGGGCGCCCCCGGGAACCCCCGCGCGCCGACCGGGTCACGAGCCGCCCGGCGCGGCGTCCAGCCCGAGGTCGGCCGACTCCGCCGGCGTCAGCCCGTAGCGCCGCAGCTTCTTGAGCAGTCCCTGCCGCGACAGCCCGAGCGAGCGCGCCGCCTGCGACTTGTTGCCGCGCGTGCGAGCGAGCGCCTCGCGCAGCCGGCGCTCCTCCAGCGCCCGTGTCTCGGCGTGCAGGCCCGCGGGGGTCCGCTCCGCCGCGCCGAGTCTCGGCGTCTCCGGCCAGTGCTCCGGCCCGACCTCGTCGCGGGCATCGGCCACCTGCACCGCGAAGGCGCAGGCGTTCGCCAACTCGCGCACGTTGCCGGGCCAGGGGTACTCGCGCAGGTGCGCGAGCAGCGCCGCCGTCGGCTCCGGCGCCGGTCGGCCCCGGCGCGCCGCCGCCAGCGCGAGGAAGTGGCGCGCCAGCAGGACCGCGTCGTCGCCGCGCTCGCGCAGCGCCGGCAGCCGCAGGCGCACCGCGTTCAGCCGGAAGTAGAGATCGGCGCGGAAGCCGCCGGCGTGCACCGCCTCCTCGAGGCAGCGATGCGTGGCCGAAACCACCCGCACGTCCACGGGGCGCGTCCTCGTGTCGCCGACCCGCCGCGCCTCGCCCTCCTGCAGCACGCGCAGCAGCTTCATCTGCATCAGCGCGCTGGCGTCGCCGATCTCGTCGAGGAAGAGCGTGCCCCCGGCCGCCGCCTCGAACAGGCCCGCGCGGTCGGCCACCGCCCCGGTGAACGCACCGCGACTGTGCCCGAACAGCTCGCTCTCGATCAGGGTGTCGGGCGTCGCCCCGCAGTTCTGCGCCACGAAGCCGCCCCGCGCCCGCTCGGACAGCGCGTGGATCGTGCGCGCCACCAGTTCCTTGCCGGTGCCGGTCTCGCCCAGCACCACGACCGGCAACCCGCTGCGCGCCACCCGCGGCAGCAGCTCGCACACCGCCCGCCACGCCGGCGACCGGCCCAGCATCACCGGCAACGCCGCCCCCTCACCGGCTCCCGCCGGCCCCTCTCCCCTCGCTCGCTGGCGCTCCATCCTCCCCCGTCCTCCCCGCCCCACGGACCGCCGCAGGCGGCGCTCAGCTCCCCGGATCCCCCCTCCACTCCACGCCGCGCTCGCCGGAGAGGATCGAGCCCAGCCGGAGGACGCGCTCGCCCGCCCGCTCGCAGCCGGCGACGAGCCGCTCCACCATCCCGGGGGCACACACCACCACCATGCCGACGCCGAGGTTGAGCGCCTCGCGCGCATCCTCGGTCGGCACGCCGCCGGCGCGCACCAGCCAGCGCATCAGCGGAGGGATCTCCCAGGCTCCAGCCTCCAACCGCGCCCGGCAACCCACGGGCAGCACGCGCACCAGGTTGCCGGCGATCCCGCCCCCGGTCACGTGCGCCAGCGCGTGCACCTCGTCCGCGTCCAGCGGACCGTGCAGCGCCGGGCCGTACCAGCGGTGCGGCGCCAGCAGCGCCTCGCCCAGCGACTCGCCCGCCCCACCCGGCAGCGGATCGTCCAGCCCGAGGCCGCTCTCGGCCAGCACCCGCCGGGCCAGCGAGTAGCCGTTCGTGTGCAGGCCCGCCGCCGCCAGTCCCAGCACGGCGTCGCCGGGGCGCACGCGACCGCCGTCCAGCACCCGCCCGGGCGGCACCGTGCCCAGCATGCAGCCCGCCACGTCCACCACACCCGGCACGTAGGTGTCGGGCATCTCCGCGGTCTCGCCGCCGAGCAGCACCGCGCCGACCTCGCGGCAGGCCTCGGCCATCCCGCGCACCGCCGCCAACACCACCTCGGGATCCAGCCGCGACTGGGCGATGTAGTCGAGGAAGGCGAGCGGCCGGGCGCCGTGCACGAGCAGGTCGTTCGCCCCGTGCCGCACCAGGTCGCCCGCGGCCGCATCCACGCGGCCCGCGGCCAGCGCCAGGTGGAGCTTCGTGCCGACGCCGTCCATGCTCGCGGCCAGCAGCGTACCGCCGCCGCCCGGCAGGGCCATGATCCCCGCGAAGCCGCCGGTGAGCGGCTCGACCCCGGGCCGCCACGTCGAGCGCACGGCCTCCCCCAGCTCCCGCTTGATCCCGTCGGCCCGCCTCACGTCCACGCCGGCGTCGCGGTAGCGCATCAGCCCTGGGCCTCCCGGGGCTTGAGCCGGAGGAGCTGCAGGTCCTCGCTGGTGGGGCTGGGAATGAGCGGGAACTGCCCGGCAGCGTGCAGGCGGAGCAGGCAGGCTACGATGTCGCGGTCGAACTGGCTGCCGCAGCCGCGCCGCAGCTCGTCCAGCGCCGCGCTCACCGACAGCGCGCGCCGGTACGGCCGATCCGAGGTCATGGCGTCGAAGGCGTCCGCCACGTTGAGGATCCGCGCCCCCACCGGCACGTCGTCCGCGCGCAGCCCGAGCGGATAGCCCTGACCGTCGGGCCGCTCGTGGTGCGTGCGCACGATCTCCGCCGCGCGGCGCAACGCCCGCACGCGCGCCACGATCTCGGCGCCGGCGGCGGGATGTCCGCGGAGCGTGCGCTGCTCCTCGCGCGACAGCGAGCCCGGCTTCTGCAGGATGTGCTGGTGCTGGGGACCGATCTTGCCGAGGTCGTGCACCAGCGCGGCGTACTCGATCTCCTCGACCTCGCGCTCCGACAGCCGCATGCCGCGCGCCAGCCGCACCCCGTACTGCGCGACCCGGTGCGAGTGGTGCCGGGTGTAGGGGTCCACCTCCTCGAGCACCTCGGAGAGGGCGCGCACGAACTCCTTGAGGTCGGCGCGGATCTCCATGTAGACGCCGAAGGAGTGCCGCGCCACGAGGAAGGGGATCACCACCAGCGCCAGCCCCCATGGCCCGGCGCCGAAGTAGACCACGGCCACCAGCGTGCCCAGCGCGATGAAGGAGAGGTGGTGGAGGATCCCCTGCAGGAAGTTGCGCTGCCAGATCCGCCACGGGCTCGGCCCGCTCGTCAGGCCGATCACCACCGAGACGAAGGTCGAGTTGAAGAGGAAGTACAGGCCGCCGCAGACCAGCAGCGGCACGATGTCGCGCGGGAAGACGAGCTGGCCCACGTGGCCGCCGGCCAGGACGAACCCGTAGCCGGCCGCCAGCGTGGTGAGGGAGAAGATCGCCAGGTTGTGCAGCGTCCGCACCGGCGGCTTGCGCAGCAGCAGACCCTGCACCAGCGCGGTGCTCACCACGTCCACCCAGGCCGTCCACAGCGGCCCCAGCACGATGATCGAGGCCAGATCGATCACCGCGCTGCCGGTGGCGTAGCCGCCGCTGGGCAGCTCCACCGGCTGGATCTCGCTGAGCAGCATCACCGCGAGCACCACGCCGAGCGCGAAGGGGCGGGCCGCTCCGGCGCCCGGGGTCAGCAGCGCCAGCGCGGCGATCGCCACGAGCACCACCACCAGCAGGTAGAGCCGGAAGGTGCGCGGGTGTACGGACTCGGCGCGTTCGTTCATGCGGGATCGTTCTTCGTGGGGCTGGTGCACGCGGCTCGTGAGATGGGGAGACCGGCACCACATCGGAGGCGACTACCGAGGTCCGATCAGCGGACCCTTACCAGCCCGCCCGGCCCAAGAACTCCAAGAGTTCGAGAATGAAAGCCACGAAGCCCACCTCCTTTACGGTCGCGAATTCTGCGGGGTACGTCCGACTTCCCGTCAGGTGGCTTCGCTTCGCTACTCGATCGTCTTGTCGCTCCGCTGGCTCCTATGTCGATGCCGGTCTCAATACGTACTCGATCGGCTCCCGCGTCTTCAGGCCGCCGATCACGCGGTTCAGTGCCGAGAGGGTGGCCAGGACCACCGCCTGCGGGAGGTCCCTGCCCACCGTGCAGCAACCCGTCAGGATCTTCTCCTGCCGGTGCGTGAGCAGGGCGAGGCCCACGATCGCCACCTCGTGCCCACCCACCCGGACGACCTCCACCGCCTCGACGCCGAGCGCGACGTCGTCGTCCAGGAACTCCTGCAGCGCCGACAGGGTCGCGGCCGCCACCAGGCGCTGCGCGCCCTCCCGCGAGCACCACCCCGAGGCGCTTCCCATGCGCAGCACGCCCTTCCAGCGCAGTTCCACCTGCGCCTGGGCGCGCGCACCGTCCATGTAGAGGTTGACGCTGCCGAAGCGGATGCGACGCACGTCCTCGCCGGGGAGCGCTGCCGGCGGCGGCGCCGGTTCCGGCGCGACGTCCGGCTTCCCGTTCGACTTGGCCCCCACGCGCACCACGCCGACCACGCGATGGTCAATGCGGCGGTTGTAGCGCGTCCACATCAGGCCGACGACGTCCTTGACGATCAGCTTCGCGGGTTTGCGCGAGCCGGAGATGACGTGGATCTCGCGCACTTCCCCACCCTCGAAGAGGATGCGTGCATCCTCCACGTCAGGCAGTCCGCGGATTCCGCTCTCCGCTTCCGTCGTCCATGACCCGCGCGAGTCATCCACCACGAGGCTGGCTCCTCTCCCCGGCCACCCGGCCGAGTCGCTATCCTATCATACGCGCGCGCACCACGACCACGCTCCGGCGCGCGGACGCCGGCCCGCGGCCCGCGCTCAGAACAGCGGCTCGATGTCGAAGTGCACCATGCGGTGCAGGAGGGCGACGCGTCGGGCGATCTCGTCGCGGCCGACCTCGGCCAGCGGCCGCGGACTGAAGTCCCCGATGGCCAGCGAGGCCATGGTCGTTCCGCACGCCATCGCCTGCGGGAGCATGCCGCCGTCGGAGCGACCGCAGTGGGCCACCCAACCCAGGAACCCGCCGGCAAACGAATCCCCCGCGCCGGTGGGATCGCGGATCGCGTCCACCGGGAAGGCGGGCGTGATGAAGCGGTCCTCGGCGCCTCGGTAGAGCGCCCCGTGCTCGCCCTTCTTGATGATCACCGACCGCGCGCCCTGCTCGATCAGCCGGTCGGCCGCCCGCACCAGCAGGCTCTCCCCGGCCAGGGCTCGCGCCTCCTCCTCGTTGAGCAGCGCCACGTCCACCCGCCGCAGCACCTCGAGCACCAGGTCGGGCTTGCGCGCGATCCAGTAGTTCATGGTGTCGCTCAGGGTGAGCGCCGGCCGGTCCATCTGCTGCAGGACCTCGAGCTGCAGCTCGGGGTCGATGTTCGCGAGGAAGACGTACGGGCAGGCCCGGTGTTGCGCCTCCAGCCGCGGATGGAACGTCGAGAAGACGTTGAGCTGCGTCTCGAGGGTGTGGGCGTGCGCCAGCTCCGGGCCATATTCCCCACGCCAGCGGAACGTCCGCCCCGGCGCGGTCTCCAGCCCCGACAGGTCCACGCCCCGCCCCGCCATCAGCGCGCGATGCTCGGGCGGGAAGTCCTCGCCCACCACCGCCACGATGCGCACCGGGGCGAAGTGCGAGGCCGACAGCGAGAAGTACGCCGCCGAGCCGCCCAGCGCCTCGACCGCCTCGCCGTAGGGGGTGCGCACCGAGTCGAGCGCCACCGAGCCGACCACCAGGATCTCCCGTCGATCGCTCATCCCGCCGCCTCCGTCGCCCGCTCCATCCGCTCCGGGGCCGAAACCCCCATCAGGGCCAGTCCGTTCGCGAACACCGTGCGCGCCGCCGCCATCAGGCGCAGTCGCGAGCGGCTCAGCGTCGGGTCGTCGCCCACCACGCGGCAGTCGTGGTGGAAGCGGTGCAGCTCCGCCGCGCTCTCCACCAGGTAGGCCGGCAGGCGGTGGGGCTCGCGGGTCATGGCCGCCCCGCGCACCACCTCCGGGAACACCGCCAGCCGCCGCGCCAGCGCGGCCTCCGGCGCCGCCTCGAGCGGCGTCGCCGGTCCCTCCGCGGGCGCCAGCCCGCGCTCCGCCGCGTAGGCCAGGATCGAGCAGACGCGCGCGTGCGCCATCTGCACGTAGTAGGCCGGGTTCTCGTCGTTCTGCGCCCGGGCCTCGTCGAGGTCGAAGTCGAGGTGGGCGTTGGTCGAGCGCATGAGGAAGTAGAACCGCGCGCAGTCCGCGCCGACGTCCTCCATCAGGTCGCGCAGCGTCACCAGCCGGCCCCGCCGCTTGCTCATCTTCACCTGCTCGCGCTTCCCGTCGGCGCCGCTCTGCCACAGGTTGACCTGCTGGACGATGAGCACCTCGAGGAAGCCCGGTGCCACGCCCGCCGCCGCCAGGGCCGCCTTCATGGTCGTCACGTACGCGTGGTGATCCGGGCCCCACAGATCAATGGCGACGTCGTAGCCGCGGCGCCGCTTGTCGAGGTGATAGGCGAGGTCCGGCAGCAGGTAGGTCGGCGTGTCGTTGCTGCGCACCACCACCCGGTCCTTGCCGTCGCCGAAGCGCCCGGTCCGCAGCCAGGTGGCCTCCTCGACCGGTCCGGCCGCCTCCTCACCCGCACCGCCGTCGTCCACCTCGGGACGGGTGGCGCGGTACGTCATCCCGCGCTCCTCGAGCGCGCGCCGCGTCGCCTCCACCTCCCCGGCGCGGTGCAGCTCCGATTCCCGGAACCAACGGTCGAACTCGGCGCCGTAGTCGTCCAGGTCACGCCGCTGCTCGCGCACCATGCGTTCGAGCGCCTGGTCGCGGAACCACGCGGCGCCGGCGGGATCGGCCAGGGCCGCGCGCGCTTCGCCCTCCGGCAGCTCCGCGGCGATGTCGCGCAGGTAGTCGCCCTGGTAGCCGTCCTCGGGGAGCGACCGTTCGACGCCCACGCGCTCGGCGAAGCGCGCCGCCAGGGACTGCCCGAGCAGGTCCACCTGCCGCCCGGCGTCGTTGACGTAGAACTCGCCCGCCGCGTCGTGGCCGGTGGCCCGCAGCAGCCGCACCAGCGTCGCCCCCACCGCCGCCGCCCGCGCACTCACCACGTTCAGAGGCCCCGTGGGATTCGCGCTCACGTACTCCACCAGCACCCGCCGGCCGGCGCCCGCGTCGCAGGTGCCGAAGTTCCTCCCCGCCGCCACGATGCGGCCCGGCAGCCCGTCCACGAACTCGCGCGAGTAGCGGAAGTTCAGGAAGCCGGGCCCGGCCACCTCGACGGGTCCGAAGCGGGCCGGGTCCGCCGGGAAGGCCACGGCCAGGGCCTGCGCCACCTCGCGTGGGGCCCGCCGGACCTCCCGGGCCACCAACAGCGCCAGGTTGGTGGTCCAGTCCCCGTGCGCGCTCTCGCGCGGGACGACCAGCTCGAGCCGCGCCAGGCGCTCGGGCGTGTACAGCCCGGTGGCGCGCAGCGCCGCCTCGAGTCCCTCAGTCAGTTCCTTCCAGACCAAGATCCACGCTCCTCGCGTCGCCCCACAGCCGGTCGAGCAGGTAGTACTCGCGGGTGCGCGCGTGGAACACGTGCACCACGACCTCCACGTAGTCGAGCAGCACCCAGTGCCGTCCCTCCAGCCCCTCGACGTGCCAGGGCCGCAGGCCCTGTTCGCGCAGGGTCTCCTCGACGTGCTCGGCGACCGCCTTCACCTGGATCTCGCTGGCCGCCGAGCAGAGCAGGAAGTAGTCGCAGACCGCGCCCAGCTCGCGCAGGTCGAGGGCGGTGATGTCGGTGGCCTTCTTCGCGAGCGCGGCCCGCGCCGCGCGCCGCAGCAACTGCAGACCGCCCGGCCCTCCGGCCGGACGCGCACGATGAGTCATGATGGGACGCTCCATGGATGGGTCGCCTCAGCGATCCCGGCGCACGGCGTGGTCCGCCGAGCGCGCCAGCGCCCGCCGGGCCGCGGCCGCCCCGGCGTCGTGCGGCGGGGTCGGGTACTCGGCCAGCAACCGCTGCGACTCGGCCGCCATCGCCTCGGCACGCTTGCGTGCGTAGGCGAAGCCGCCGCACTTGTCGATCAGCAGGCGAAGCTGGCTCCACTGCGTCGGCGTCCAGCGCTTGCGCAGCGCCAGCCGCTTGAGCCGCCGCCCGTCCGCCTCGCTCGCCTCGCGCAGCGCCGCGATCAGGGGCAGCGTGATCTTGCCCTCGGCCAGGTCGCCGCCCACCGGCTTGCCCGTGACCTCCGGATCGCCCAGGTAGTCGAGGAGGTCGTCCACGATCTGGAAGGCGGTGCCGAGGCGCTCGCCGAACTCCCGGAAGGCCGCCCGCCGCCGCGCCACGTTCGGCCCGCCCCACAGCCCGGCGCCGATCTCGGTGGCCGCGCCCATGAGCGAGCCGGTCTTGGCCCGGATCAGCTCCTCGTACTGGGCCTCGCCGACCTCCAGGTCGTAGGCGTACTGGAACTCCAGGGCCTCGCCTCCGGTCATCTCGCCGACGATGCGGCTCAGGACCTCCAACGCCAGGCCCATGCGATGGCGCACCAGCACGTTGAGCGCGTGGCCGAACAAGTAGTCGCCCATGATGATGGCCATCTCGTCGGTCCACAGACCGTTCACCGTCGGCAGGCCCCGCCGCAGCACGCTGCTGTCCACGGCGTCGTCGTGGATGAGGGCCGCCGCGTGCAGCATTTCCACCACCGCCGCCGACATCACCGCCTCCTCGCCCACCGGGCCCCGCATCCGGGCGGTCAGGAGGAGCAGGGTGGGACGGATCTTCTTGCCCCGGCTGGCGAGCACGTGCCCGCCCACCTGGTTGAGGATGGGGATGGAGGTCCGGAACGCGTCGCGCAGCAGGGTCTGGACCTGCTCCAGCTCCCGACGAACCGGCTTCTGGACCGCGGCGAAGGACATCACGGGGTTCCCCGGCAAGAGATCGGTGCGGCCGTCAACAAAGCGACGGAGGATAGGAGCCCGGCTCGACGAGTGTCAAGCGCCGCCACCGGCTCGCCGCTCCGCCAGGCGCGCCAGCAGCCGCTCGCGCGTGTTCCGCGCCGGCTCCTCGATGACCTCCTCGAGCAGGCCCGCCAGCGCGGCCCCCACCGCCGGGCCGGGCGGCAGCCCCAGCACCCGCATGACGTCGCTCCCGTCCACCGCCAGATCGCGCACGTGCAGCGCGTGCGCCTCCGCCTGCACCCGCTCGATGCGTCGGCGCAGCGGTTCGAGCTGCGCGGGGAAGCCGGTCTTCAGTCCGTTGCCGAGCAGGTCCGCGATGCGCAGGTCGAACAGGTCGGCCACGGCCCCCTCGCCCACCCGCCGCAACCAGCGCCGCACCGCCGCATCGCTCCACGCCGCCCGGTAGTCGAACATGTGCTCGCGCACCAGGTGCGCGATCGCCGCCCGCTCGGCCAGCGGGAAGCGCAGCCGCTCCAGCAGGCGGTCGGCCAGTTCCGCCCCGCGGCGCTCGTGCTGGTAGAACGTGCCGTCGCCCCGCCGCTCCACGCGCGTCTCCGGCTTGCCGACGTCGTGCAGCAGCGCCGCCCAGCGCACCCGCGGCTTGGACGCCGGCGCGTGATCGCACGTGAGCAGGCAGTGCGTGTAGACGTCGTGCGCGTGCCAGCGGTTCTGCGGCACCGCCCAGGTCCGCGCCAGCTCGGGCATCCACAGCTCCATCAGGCCGGCCTCGCGCAGCCGCTCCAGCCCCACCGACGGACGCGGCGCGGCCATCAGGCGCACGAACTCCTCGCGCACCCGCTCCATCGCCACCCGCCGGGCCCGCTCCAGCACCCCGCCCAGCGCGGCGCGGGTCGCCGGCTCCAGCTCGAAGCCCAGGGTCGCCGCGAAGCGAGCCGCCCGGAGCGGCCGCAGCGCGTCCTCGTGGAATCGCCGGCGCGGGTCGCCGACCGCGCGCAGCCAGCGACGCTCCAGGTCGCCGAGCCCGCCCCACGCATCCACCAGCGCGCCGCTCAGCGGATCGAAGGCCAGGGCGTTCACCGTGAAGTCGCGGCGGGCCAGGTCCGCGCGCAGGTCCCGCGTGAAGCGCACCGAGTCCGGGTGCCGCGCGTCCTCGTAGGCCCCCTCCTCGCGGAAGGTGGTGCACTCGAGCGAGGCCCCCTCGAGCAGCACCAGCACCGTGCCGTGCTCGATGCCGATCGGCTCGACCCGCGGGAACAGCGCGCTCACCGCCTCCGGCCGCCGGTCGGTCGCCACGTCCATCGGCATCCGTTCGGGAAAGCCCAGGAGCACGTCGCGCACCGAGCCCCCGACGAGGTAGGCTTGGTGGCCGTCGGCCCGCAGCCGCTCGAGCGCGGCCAGCACCGCGGCCGGCCAGGGGTGCCCGGCCAGCCGCCCCGCGGCCTGGGCCACCGGATCGGATGATTCGCTCACCACGACCGCGCGGCTCCACCGCGCCGGGAGGTATGGATGTCACGCTGGACGCGCATCGCCACCCTGCTGTTCCTCTCGCTCTGCCTGCAACCCGCGATCGCCACGGCCGCCGTGTTCGCCGACAGCCTCGCCCTGCCGAACACCGCCGTGCGCGCCTGGCAGGCCGGGACGCGCCCCGACCGTCTCGAGCACGCCACGTTCGCCTTCACCCTGGGACTCGGCGCCGGCCTCGCCAGCCGCCGCCCGACCGCCGCCGCCGCCACCGGCGCCGGGCTGGGTCTCCTCAAGGAGCTGCGCGACACGCGCCACGGCGGCTTCGACCTCGTGGACCTCGCCGCCGACGCGCTCGGCGCCGCGCTCTCGGCGCTGGCCACGCACGCCGCCGTCCGCTGAGACGCTACTCCGGCAGGGGCGTCTTGCCGCCGCCGTCGCCCGACCCACCACCGCCGTTCGAGTTCGCCTTCGCCGCGGCCACGCCGATCACCACTGCCGCGCTCAAGCCGACCATGCCGGTGCGGTACCAGTCGATGCGCCGCGTGGAGATGCTCGCCACATCGTCGAGCGGCAGGCGCACCATCTCGAACTCGTCGATCGGTCCCTCCACGTCCAGCCGTTGCTCCCCGATCAGCGAGTCCGCCACGATGCGCGCGTTCTCGAGCTCGAGCCCGTCGCCGCGGCTCGTCACCACGTGGACCGGGCGCGACCCGACGCGTTCCACGTACTCGGCCCGCGGGATCTCGCGCAGGGCCGTGCACCCCGCCCCACCCACCCAGACCAGCAGCATCCCGACACACCATCCCCGGCGCAGCCTCATGCTCGCTCCCTCCCGCCCGGCGCGGTCACCGACCGGCACAGGATACCCCAGCCGGGGCCCGGTTGCGGAGGAGCCCGTACGCCGCGGGCGCCGGGCGCGTCTCAGGGGCGGAAGAGGATCCGGCCGCAGGACTCGCACACGCTCAGTGCGTCCACCCGGGCCGCCGCCGTCGGCAGCGTGATGAAGCAACCCTGGCAGACCCCGTCCCGCACCGCCACCACCGCCCGTCCATAGCGACGGCTGGCCCGCTCGTAGGCGTGGATCCAGCGCGGCTCGAGGTGCGCGCAAAGATGGGTCCGCGCCCGCTCCAGGGCCGGGAGGCCGTCGTGCCGGAAACCCATGGACAGAGCCCGCTGCTGCGCCCCGCCCGCGCGCGCCTCCTCCAGCAGCAGGTCGAGGTCCTGCAGGCGCACGACATCGGTCCACTCGCTCACGCGAGCGCCTCCGCCAGGACGGCCCCGGCCTCCTCCGCGCTCGCGCACTCGAGCAGCTTCTGCCGCGCCCGCGCCGGCCGCACCGCCGCGGCGATGCGCGCCACGCGCTCCAGGTGGACCGCGGCGCGCGTGCCCGCGGGAGACAGCACCAGCAGAACGAGGTGGACCGCCTCCTCGCCGGCCTCGTCCCAGGCCACGCCCCGGCGCGAGCGGGCCACGATCACCATCCAGCGGGTCACCAGCAGCGAGCGGGCGTTGGGGATGGCCACGCCGCGTCCCACGGCGGTGGATCCCAGTCGCTCGCGCAGCGCCAGCGTGCACCGCAGCACGTCCGGCTCGCGCACGAAACCCGACTCCCCCGCCAGCCGCGTCAGCTCGCCGAGGACGGACTCCCGCTTGCGGGTCTTCAGTTCCGGGATGAGGTGGGCGTGGTGCAGAGCCGGACCGATCATGATGGACATCGGTCGCTCGACCTCCTGAGCGCACGATAGCACCGCACCCACACCCCCGCCAGCGCTGCGCTTCCGCTCAGTCGTCCGCGCCGCGCAACTCCGCATCCGGACCCGGACTGCGCCGGCAGGCCAACCAGCGTTGCGCCGCCCATGCCACCAGCACGCCCACGAGCGCGCCCACGA
This sequence comes from uncultured bacterium, assembly GCA_964398895.1. GTDB lineage: Bacteria > Eisenbacteria > RBG-16-71-46 > RBG-16-71-46 > RBG-16-71-46 > JANXPZ01. Next base: position 640 of record CAYNPF010000039.1, on the reverse strand, counting down.
CGACGTCGCTCAGGTAGTGCCGGTTCAGGTACATGCGCGAGAACGCCACCAGCGCCGCCACCGCGAAGCACGCCGGCGCGGCGCGGCGCCACCGCCGCCCGAGCACCCAGGCCAGCGTGAAGGCATTGGCCGCGTGACTCGAGGGGAACGACGAGTTCGAGCGCTTGCGCTCGCCGTCGGGGCGCGGGCGGTTCACCACGCGCTTGCCCACCTCCACGACCAGGTTGGTCCCCGCCAGCGCCGCGACCGCCACGCGCGCCGTGCCCCAACCGTGGCCGGTGGCCACGTCGGCGGCGATGACCACGGCCAGGCCGCCGATCACCACCACCGGGCGACCCCACGAGGTGGCCGCCCGCATCACGCCCGGCCAGACCGAACCGCGCTCCGCCTGCTCGCGCGCGAAGTCCTGCAGTTCGCTCGCGACCAGGCGGTCGAGCTGCTCGACCGGTCCCAGCAGCGCCAGCGCCAGCAGCAGCACCCTCACGGCAACTCCTCCACGGGCAGCAGGCCGTCCGCCCGCACCAGCCCCGACAGGTCCCGCCCGACGCGCACCCGCGCGGAGATCCCGCGCCGCTCGATCACCTCGACCACCTGCCCGACCTCCAGCTCCAGGCCGCTGCCCGCCAGCTCGCTCGCCCTC
>CAYNPF010000038.1:0-15192 GCA_964398895.1 uncultured bacterium | reverse complement strand
GACGGCATCGAGGGCGCTGACGTGGTGGTGGTGAGCTACGGCATCACCTCGCGCGTCGCGCAGCTCGGCGTCGAGCTGGCGCGCCAGCAGGGCGCGAAGGTCGGCACCCTGCGGCTGGTGGTGTGCTGGCCGTTCCCCGAGCAGCGGGTGCGCGAGCTGGCCCGGCAGGTCAAGGCCTTCGTCGTGCCGGAGATCAACTTCGGGCAGATGGTGCTGGAGGTCGAGCGCTGCGCCGCCGGACGGGCCGCGGCGATCGGTGTCCCGCACGCCGGCGGGGGAGTGCACGATCCAGAGCAGATCTGCCGGACGATCCTGGAGGCGGCACGATGAGCGCACGCACGCAGTCGGGCGCGGGCGAGGAGCGGATCCATCCCATCACGCCCTACGTCCGCATGGATCGCATGCCGCACATCTGGTGCCCCACCTGCGGCATCGGCACGGTGCTGAAGTGCTACGCGGCGGCGCTGGAACGTTCGAAGGTGGACCTCGACAAGGTGGCCGTGGTCTCGGGCATCGGCTGCACCGGCCGCGTGGCCGGCTACGTGAAGATGGACAGCTTCCACTCGACGCACGGGCGGGCGCTGCCCTTCGCGACCGGCGTCAAGCTGGGGCGCCCCGAGTTGATGGTGACGGTGTTCTCCGGCGACGGGGACCTGATCGGCATCGGCGGCAACCACTTCATCCACGCGGCGCGGCGCAACATGGACCTGCTGGTCATCCTGGTGAACAACTTCATCTACGGCATGACCGGCGGGCAGAACGCGCCGACCACCCCGCTGACGGCGCGGTCCTCGACCATGCCGCTCGGCAACTTCGAGCGGCCGTTCAACCTGGCGCACCTGGCGGCCACCTGCGGCGCCACCTACGTGGCGCGCTGGACCGCCATCCACACCGCGCAGATGGTCCGGGCCTTCACCGAGGGCATCCAGCGCAAGGGCTTCCGCTTCATCGAGGTCATCGCGCCCTGTTCGACGCTCTACGCGCGGCTCAACAAGCTCGGCACCGGGCTCGACCTGATGACCTACTACCGGGACAACTTCGAGATCCGCAACCAGGCCGACACCCGCGAGCTGGACCTCGACTACCAGGGCAAGATCGTCTGCGGGAAGTTCGTGGACCAGGAGCGGCCCACCTTCCTCGAGGCGATGCAGGCGCACTACCGCGGCGTGCTCGGCGACAAGTACGTGCCGATGCCGCCGGAAGGGGGGATGCTCCATGGCCAGGACTGAGGTCCGCGTCACCGGCTACGGCGGCCAGGGAGTCGTGCTCATCAGCACGGTGATCGGTCGGGCCTGGGCGGTCCATGCCGGCAAGCACGCCGCCATGATCCAGAGCTTCGGCCCCGAGGCGCGCGGCTCGGCATGCAGCGCGACGCTGGCCATGTCCGAGACCGAGGTGCTCTACCCGTACGTTCGGCATCCCGACGTGCTGGTGGCGATGTCGTCCGAGGGCTACGAGCTGTACCGCAAGGAGCTGAAGGAGGACGGCATCCTCATCTACGAGTCGAACCTGGTGAAGCCGAAGGCGCAGGCGGGACGCAAGGACTACGGGGTGCCCTCGACGCGCATCGCCGAATCGCTGGGGCGCGTGCTGGTGCAGAACGTGGTGATGCTCGGCTTCTTCTCGGCGATCACCCGGCTCGTGCCCATGGATGCGATGGAGGAGGCGCTGCGCCGCTCGGTCCCAGCCGGGACCGAGGAGCTGAACCTGAAGGCCTTCGCCAAGGGCCGGCTCTATGCCGAGGCGCTGCTGGCGGGGAAGGACCCGGAGGCGGCCATCGCCTGATCCCGCCATCACGAGGGTGGTTCGCGGCCCCCGGTGCCCAGTGGCGCCGGGGGCCGACGCGTGGTGGCGGCGCCGGGACGATCCCTACCCGCGTCCGTGCCGCCGGGCCTGCACACGGGCACGGCCGCGCGTGCTAGCCTGCCGCGTTGGTCATCGTTCCCGTTCCGCGATTCGTGCTCCCCGCTGCGACCCCGGAGGTCCCATGCGCTTCCCGTTCCCCGTCGCCCTCGGCCTCGCGCTGGCCGTCGCGCTCGGTGCGCCGCCCGCCCGGGCCCAGGCGCCGACGCCCACGCACCTGCTCCGCTTCCCCGACATCCACGGCGACACCGTCGTCTTCAGCTACGGCGGTGATCTCTGGCGGGTCGGGGCCGAGGGCGGCACGGCCGTGCGCCTCACCGCCCATCCCGGCGTCGAGCTGTTCGCGAAGTTCTCGCCGGATGGTCGCTGGATCGCCTTCACCGGGCAATACGACGGCGACGAGCAGGTCTACGTCATCCCCGCCGACGGCGGCGAGCCGCGCCAGCTCACCTTCTACCCGGCGCGCGGACCGCTCACCCCGCGCAACGGCTACGACAACCAGGTCATGGGCTGGACGCCCGACGGCCGCTCGGTGCTGGTGCGCTCCTTCATGGATGCCGACGGCGTGCGCCGCGAGACGGCGCTGTACACCGTGCCGCTCGAAGGCGGGTTGCCCGTGGCGCTGCCCATGCCCACCGCCGGGGCCGGCGACTTCTCGCCCGACGGCAAGCGCATCGTCTACTCGCCGCTGTTCCGGGACTTCCGCACCTGGAAGCGCTACCAGGGCGGCTGGGCGCAGGACCTCTACATCTTCGACCTCGCCGCGCACACGCTCGAGCCGGTGGCCCCCAGCCCGCGGACCGAGCGGGACCCGATGTGGATCGGCGACGCCATCTACTTCGTCTCCGACCGCACCGGCACGTTGAACCTCTACCGCTTCGACCTCGCCGGCCGGCAGTTCGAGCCGATCACCCGCTCCACGACCTGGGACGTGCGCTGGGCGAGCAGCGACAACCGCGGCCGGATCGTCTACGAGCTGGACGGCGAGCTGGAGGTCTACGACATCGCCTCCCGGCAGGTGCGGCACCTGGCCATCCACGTGCCCGACGACGGCCTCAACCGCCGACCCTCGCACTACGCGGTGGACCGCTGGATCGAGGGCTTCGGCCTGTCGCCGCACGGCGAGCGGGCGCTGTTCGTGGCGCGTGGCGACGTGTTCACCGTGCCGATCGAGAACGGGGCCACCCGCAACCTGACCAACTCCTCGGGCGCGCACGACCGGCTCGCCCGCTGGTCGCCGGACGGCCGTCGCATCGCCTACGTCTCGGATCGCAGCGGAGAGGAGCAGGTCTGGCTCGCCGATCAGGACGGCGGCGGGCAGCCCGCGGCGCTGACCACCGGGTTCCACGCCCAGCTCACCGCTCCGGTGTGGTCGCCCGACGGCAAGCGGCTCGTCGTCGGCGACAAGGATGGCAGAGTGTACGTGGTCACGCTCGCCGACCGTCGCGTCGTCACCGTGGCCGACGACGCCTACGGGCGCGTCACCGACTACACCTGGTCGCCCGACGGCGCCTTCCTCGCCTATACCCTGCAGGAGGCGAACGGCTACCGCGCGCTGTGGATCTGGGGGGCCGCCGAGGGCCGCGCCCGCCGCGTCACCGACGGGTTCTTCGACGTCGGCACGCCGGCCTGGGACCCGGCCGGGCGCTGGCTGTACGTGCTCGCGCGCCACGAGTTCGCGCCGCAGATCTCCGACCTCGAGTGGAACTACGCCGGCAACCGCAGCATCGGCATCTTCGCCTACGTGCTGCGCCGGGACGGCCCGACGCCCTTCCCGCCGCAGAGCGACGAGGTGACGCTCGCCGCCGCGACGCCGGCGACGGGGGGGAAGCCCGCGGCGCCGCCGGCGCCCGGTCCGCCGCCGGTGGTCATTGACTTCGACGGGCTGGCGTCGCGCGCCGTGCGGGTGCCGATCGAGGCCGAGAACGTGGACGACCTGGCGGCGACCGCCGACTATCTCGTCTACTCGACCAGCGGGGCGCCGTTCGACGGCCGGGACAGCTACGAGAAGTCGAAGCTGCGCCTGTTCGACCTGAAGAAGCGGGAGAGCAGCGTGCTGGTGGACGACATCGCCGGCTGGGCGATCTCGGGCGACGGCGGCAAGGTGCTGGTCGGCACCGGCGGCCGCTACGAGCTGTGGGACGTGAAGGCCAGGGGCGCCGAGAAGAAGACGGTCTCGACCGCCCACCTGGCGGTGGACCGCGTCCCGGCCGAGGAGTGGCGCCAGATCTTCGACGAGGTGTGGCGCCGCTACCGCGACTACTTCTACGTGCGCAACCTGCACGGCTACGATTGGAAGGCGATCGGCGACCGCTACCGCGAGCTGCTGCCCTGGGTGGCGCACCGTTCGGACCTCAACTACGTGCTCGGCGAGATGATCGCCGAGTTGAACATCGGCCACGCCTACATCGAGGGCGGCGACTTCCAGCTTCCCGAGCGGCACCGGGTCGGTCTGCCCGGCGCGCGCTTCGCGCTCGATCCGGCGTCGGGGCGCTACCGCATCGGCGCCATCTTCACCGGCCAGAACGAGGAGCCGCGCTACCGCGCGCCGCTCGCCGAGCCGGGCGTGGACGCCCACGTCGGCGACTACGTGCTGGCGGTGGACGGCATCGAGCTGAAGGCGCCGGAGAACCCGTACCGGCTGCTGCGCGACCGCACCGACCCGATCACCCTGACGCTCAACTCGCGGCCGACCGCGGAGGGGGCGCGCCGCGTCACCTACACGCCGATCTTCGACGAGAGCAACCTGCTCTACTTCGACTGGGTCGAGGGCAACCGTCGCGCCGTGGCCGAGGCCACCGGCGGTCGGGTCGGCTACCTGCACATCCCCGACATGGGCGCGGGCGGCGCCTACGAGTTCCTGAAGTACTACTACCCCCAGATCCGCAAGGAGGGCCTGGTGGTGGACGTGCGCTCGAACGGCGGCGGCAACATCTCGCAGTGGATCATCGAGCGGCTCGACAACCGGTTGCTGGGCACGCGCTTCGGCAATGCCAGCGACTTCCCCACCACCTACCCGTCCACCTGCTTCTACGGGCACATGGTCTGCCTGCTCAACGAGACCTCGGCCTCCGACGGCGATATCTTCCCCTACCGCTTCCGCGTCGCCGGGCTCGGACCGCTCATCGGCAAGCGCTCGTGGGGCGGCGTGGTGGGCTACAACAGCACCGGGCCGCTGCTCGACGGCGGAACGGTGATCGTGCCGCTCAACGGCACCAACGACGTGGGCGGCAACTGGGTGATCGAGGGTCGCGGCGTTGAGCCCGACATCGAGGTCGAGAACGACCCGGCCGCGGTCATCGCCGGCCGGGACCCGCAGCTCGAGCGGGCGATCCAGGAGGTGCTGGGGGCGATGCAGCGGGAGCCGCGGCACCTGCCGACGCGCCCGGCCGACCCGGTGAAGACGCAGTAGGGGGCGTCCGCCCGGCGGGGACGGTCCGACGGGCCGTCCCCGCTCGTGTCGTCTCGACGACGGCGCGGCGGAGCCGGCCGGCCGGGAAACCGCACGGACTCCGGCAAGCCGCGTTCCACCCGGACTTCCCAATCGGTCGGTTTTATATTTGCGTGGATTTCCAGAGTGCGGTTCGCTAGGCTTCCCGGCGCGGTCGCCCCGATGCTGGCCACGTCCGGTATGGAGGAGGCGCACCGCCGGGCGAGTCCGCGTTGCCCCGCGGGGCGCCCGTCTTCCGGGATCCACGTCGTGACCCTGGACGATGCGCGTGGGCCGTGTGTCATGGCACGGCGCACTCCCTCTCCGGGAACGATGTGTTCCTTCCCTACAGAAGGGAGACGTGCCATGCGCCACATCGGTACACCTCTTCGTCTCTCGTTGCTCGTCGCCGGGGGACTCCTGCTCGTCGCGGTCGCGGTGCTGGTCGCGACCCGGTCCTCCCTCCCGACGCGCGCCGCTGATCCGGTCGCCGCACCGGTCGCCGCCGCGCAGCCCGCGGTGACGCATTCGCCGGCGGCCGCGGCGCCCGCGCGCCACGTCGTGCGTCGTCACGCTCCGGTCGCGCCGGTCGCCGGTGGCGCCGCCCTGCGCGCGTATCGCGATCCCGAGACCGGTACCTGGGGTCCGGCGCCGGCCGGGACGCAGTCGCCCGCCGCCGCCCTGGCGCCCACGGACGAGTCGTACGTGGTCACCCTGCCCAGCGGGGCGGAGATGCTCGTGAACAGCCCGCCCGACTACGTCGTCGCGACGCTCGGTGCGAACGGCAAGTGCGTGATCCGCTCGGTCTCGGATCCGCGACAGACCAGGCTCGACCCGGTTCCGGCGCCGAAGCCGGTGGAGCGCTGAGCCATGACGACCTTCCATCGCTGCTTCTCGCGCGGTTTCCTGCCGCTGCTGCTCGTCCTGTTGCTCGGTCTCACCGTCGCCGCCGGTGCGGCGACCATCACCATCGTCAACACCGACAGCGCCAACGAGGGCTTCAACGATCCGACTCCGATCGCGCCCATCGGCGGCAACCCCGGCACCACCCGGGGCGCCCAGCGCCTGTACTTGTTCCAGTACGCGGCCAATCTGTGGGGCGCCAAGCTCTCGAGCGCGGTGCCGATCCTGGTGTCCGCGGCGTTCAATCCCCTGACCTGCGACTCGGTCAGCGCCACGCTGGGCAGCACCTCCACCAGCTCGATCCGCAACGGGGCCGGCAGCCCGCGCAGCAACACCTGGTACCCGCAGTCGCTGGCCAACAGCTTTGCCGGCACCGACCTGGCCACGACCACGGCCGACATGACGAACTCGTTCAACTCGACGCTGGACAACCACACCTGCCTGGGCGGCATCGGCTGGTACTACGGCGTGGACGGCAACGAGGGCACCGAGACCGAGCTGCTCTCGGTCATCCTGCACGAGATCTCCCACGGCCTGGGCTTCATGACCACGACCAACGGGAGCACCGGCCTCTACAGCAACAGCTCGGCGCACATCTTCGACTACGGCCTCTACGACAACACGACGGCGCTGCACTGGAACCAGATGACCTCCACGCAGCGGAGGGCCTCGGGGATCGCGGTCAACAAGCTGGCGTGGGACGGCGCCTACGTGAAGGCCTACGCCCCCACGTTCCTGGACAAGCGGCCGATGCTGCAGGTGAACTCGCCCGCCGGCATCGCCGGCGAGCTCTCGATCGTCACCGCGGCCTTCGGGGCGCATATCACCAGCGGCACCGTGATCACCGGTGACGTCGTGCTGGTCGAGGACCCGACCGCGCCGACCGCCGACGCGTGCGAGCAGCCGTTCGTGAACGCCGCGGCGATCGCCGGACACTGGGCGCTGCTCGACCGTGGCACCTGCACCTTCGTGGTGAAGGCCAAGGCGGCGCAGGACGCCGGCGCCATCGGCGTGATCGTGGGCAACAACGCCACCGGCCTGCCGCCCAACCCGTTGGGCGGGACCGACGCCAGCATCGTCATCCCGGTGGTCGGCATCTCGCAGGCCGACGCGAACACGCTCAAGGCCAACCTGGCCAGCGGCGTGAACGTGACGGCCAAGCTGCACCCGACCGCACTGGCGGGCTCGGATGCCTCGAACCGCCCGCTCATGTACACGCCCTCGACCTGGACCTCGGGCTCGTCGGTGTCGCACTGGGACGTGACGGTGACGCCGAACGCGCTGATGGAGCCGTACATCAACTCCGACCTGCACACCAACGTGGACATGACGCTGCCCCTGCTGGAGGACATCGGCTGGGTCGGCCTGGCGGTGCCCACGCTGCTGCAGACCTTCACTGCCGAGGGGCGGAACGACGGCATCCTGCTGCGCTGGCAGTTCTCGAGCCGTGCCGACGTGCTGGGGATCACCATCGAGCGGTCCGAGACCGGTGACGGAGCCTGGAGCGCCGTCCCGACGGAGCTGAACCAGGACGGCGAGGCGACGCTGGCCCTCGACAGCGGCGTCGAGGCCGGCCGGACCTACTACTACCGCCTGGCGGTGATGGAAACCGGCGGGGTCGTGAACTACCTGGGGTTCGCCTCGGCGCAGCGCACGACCACGTTCACCGGCGACGTCTTCTTCGCGCTGCCGTCGCCCAACCCGATGACGAGCAACACGCGGGTGATGTTCCGCATCAGCCGGCCGGAGTACGTGCGGCTGGCGGTCGTGGACGCCAGCGGTCGCGTGGTGCGCACGCTGCACTCGGGCATGCTGCCTCCGGGCGAGCACGTCCAGGTATGGGACGGTGGCGCCGCCGACGGGCACCAGGTTCCGGCGGGGATGTACTTCCTCACCCTGCGGACCTCGACGGGCATGCACACGCAGCGCCTGGCCGTCGTGCGCTAGAACCGCCGCATCGTCGCATTGGAATCGGGGCCGCCGGGTCGCACCGGCGGCCCCGACCGTCTCCGGGCGACGGTCGGCGTTGCCGCGGCGCCGGCCGGCGTGTAGTTTGACGGCCATGAGCGCCAGAGTCGGCACGCCGGGCGACGTCGAGGAGGGGGTCGCCCCCCTCACCACGACGCAGCGCGTGGCCGTGGTGGGGCTGGATCGCGCCGGCGTGGCCCACGCGGTCATGCTCACCCACGTGCCCGGCTGCGAGCTGGTGGCCGTGGCCGATCCGCGCCGCACCGCCCGTGCCGCCCTGCGCGGCATGGGTTTCGCCGCCCCGGCGCATCCCGATCTCGACACGCTGCTCGCGCGGCACGCGCTCGACGCGGTCGTGGTCTGCGCCGCCCAGCACGAGCGGGCCGCGGCGGTGCGCGTCGCCCTCGAGGCCGGCGTGCCCGTGCTCGTCGAGCGTCCGATGGCGCGCACGCTGGCCGAGGCCGAGGAGCTGGTCGCGCTGGCGCGCCAGCGCGGCGTGTCGCTGGCGGTCGGGCACCCGCTCGCCTACGAGCCGGTGTTCGCCCGCGTGCACGAGCTGGTGCGGGCCGGCGCGCTGGGGGCCGTGGAGCAGGCGCGCTCGGCCATGTTCGTCTCGCGCGTCTTCGCCCCGCGGCCGCGTCGCGGTCCCGGGCGGCTCGATCCCGCGCGGGTCGCCGGCGGCGTGCTCGCCCACCTCGCCTCCGACCTGCTGTTCGTGCTGGTGCGCACGCTCGGCATGCCGGTGCGGGTGAAGGCCGAGCGCAACGTGATCTACGGCGAGGTCGAGGACGAGCTGCACGCCATGATGAAGCTGCCCGACGGCGGCGAGGTCGGCTTCGACTGCTCCTGGAGCGTGCCCGGCTACGTCCGCGCCTCGACGGTGCTCGAGCTGGAGGGACAGGAGGGACGAATGCTGGCCTCCGACGAGGCGCTGGAGATCGAGCTGAAGCGCGCCGCCGCCGGACTGCCCGCGGGCTACTCGCGCGTACACGACGCCGACTTCCCCGCGCCGGCGCGCTTCGACTTCGGCGGCGAGACGCTGTGGGTGCACGACGCCGCGTTCCTCGACTGGCTGGCCGGTGGCGAGGCGCCCCCGAACGAGGCCGGGGCGGCGCTGGCCGCCCACCGGGTGATGGACGCGCTCTACCGCTCGGCGCTCGCCGACGGGGCGACGGTGGAGGTGGGCTCGTGAGCGCGCGCTCCGCGACCCCGCGCCTGCTGCTATCCACCCGGGCGCTCGACGGCGTGACCCGCGCGCCGCGCGACCGGCTGCTCGAGATCCAGGAGCGCTTCCGCGAGCCCGAGTCGCTGGCGGTCACGATGGTCAAGGCGCTCGGCGCCGGCGCCGACGGCGTGCTGGGCTCGCCCTCGCCCGGTCTGCGTACCGCGCTCGCGGAGCTCGACTGCGTGGTGCCGCTCTACGCCGTGCTGCCCACGCTGAGCCCGCACGATTACCGCCTGTTCGAGCCGGGCGTCGAGCCGCTGCTGGCGCGCGCGTGCCGCGAGGCCGGCCCCGGCGCGCGCCTGCGCATGGCGCTGACCGGGCTGACGGGCCTGGCGGCGTTCCGGCACGGCGACTTCGCCGCGCGCGTGCCGCAGCTCCTCGAGGCCGAGGCCGGCCGACTGCCGCGACGCGGCGTGGCCGGCATCGTCCTCGCTGCGCCGCTCACCGACGCCGCCCTGGCCGGTGAGCACCGCCGCTTCTTCCTCCACCTGACCGGCTGGGTGCGGCGTCGCTTCCACGCCGTCGCGGGCTTCGAGACCCGCAACCCCGGCGAGCTGCTGGCGCGCCTGCGCGCCTGGGGCGTGGAGCCCGACCTGGTCGTCGGCCCGGTCAACCCGCACGGCATCGGCATGAAGCCGCGGCCCGAGGAGACGCTGGCCCAGATCGCCACGCCGGGCAGCGCACCGGTCGTGGCCAGCGAGCTGCGGGCCGGTGGCCGGTGCCGGCTCGAGGAGGGTGCAACGTACGCGCTCGCGCACGGCGTGCGCGGGCTCGCCCCCGACCTCGCCGAGATGGACGAGGTCGCGGCCGAGCTGCGCGGCCTGCGCGAACGACTGGCGGCCGCGAACTAGGGAGGCTCCGGCCATGGGCGCGAAGATCGGCATCATCGGCACCGGCGGCGTGGGCGAGAGCGTCGCCCTCTCGCTGCTGCACTTCGGCACCGCCGGCGAACTCGTGCTCAACGACGTGCGCCAGGACGACGCCGAGGGCGAGGCCATGGACCTCGTCCAGGGCTCGCCCTTCTACCCGACCGCCCGCGTGCGCGCCGGCGCCATCGAGGACATGCTCGACTGCGACGCGGTGGTCGTGACCGCCGGCGTCGGTCGCTCCTCCGGGCAGTCGCGCCTCGAGCTGCTGGCGACCAACGTGCGCGTCGTCTCCGACATCGGCCGGCGGCTGCGCACGGCGCGCGGTATCGTGGTCGTGGTCACGAACCCGGTGGACGTCATGACCCTGGCGATGGTGCGGGCCTCGGGCCTGCCGCCGGCGCGCGTGATCGGCACCGGGACGATGCTCGACTCGGCGCGCCTGCGGCAGGTGCTCGGGCGCGAGCTCGACCTCGACCCGCGCTCGATCCACGGCCAGGTGGTGGGCGAGCACGGCGCCTCCGAGGTCATCCTCTGGTCGGGCGTGCGCGTCGGCGGACGCTCGCTGGCCCGCTGGCCGGGCTGGGACGAGGCGCGGCGCGCGCGGCTCACCGAGGAGGTCCGCACCGCCGGGCAGGAGGTCATCCGCCGCAAGGGGGCGACCACCCACGCCATCGGCCTGGTCACCGCGACCCTGCTCAAGTGGATGCTGCGCGGCGCCCGCCGCGTGCTCACCGTGTCGCGGGTCCAGGACGGCGCGCTCGGCATCTCCGGCGTGGCGCTGTCCCTGCCGACCGTGCTGAGCCCGGAGGGGGCGCTGCAGGTGCTCGAGCCCGACATGACGGACATCGAGCGGGAAGCCGTGCTGCACTCGGCCGAGGTCCTGCGCGAGGCGGCGGCGGCGGTCCCTCCGGGGGACTAGCGGGCGGTCCGGGTGCGGATCCCGCGGGGGTGGCGGTGGAGCGACGCCCCCGGCGGATGGTACCCTTAGGGGACGTCACCGCAGCCTGGTCCTACCCCGACGAGGAGTCCCCCGTGCCATCCTTGCCCCGCAGCCTTCGTGCCACCGTCCTGCTCGCCGTCCTGGCGCTGATCGCCTTCGCCGTTCCGGCCTGGGCCGTCGCCACCCACGTGGTCATCAGCGAAGTTGAGACCCGCGGGAGCTCCTCGGCCTTCGACGAGTACGTCGAGCTCTACAACCCCACGTCCAGTGCGATCAGTCTGGCGAGCTGGAAGCTCCAGTACAAGTCGGCCACCGGGTCCACCTGGCAGGACTACGCCACGTTGTCGTCCAGCGCCAGCATCCCGGCCCACGGCTTCTTCCTGCTCGGTGGGTCGGCGTACAGCGGATCAGCGACGGCCGACGCGACGTTCTCGTCGGGCATCGCCGACGCCGGCGGCCACGTGCGCATCGTGGACGCCTCGGCGACGGTAGTGGACCTCGTGGGTTGGGGCACGGCGAATGCCGCCGAGGGCAGTTCGGCGGCCCCGGCTCCGAGCACGAACATCCCCATCGAGCGCAAGGCCTCGAGCACTTCCACGGCGGCGACGCTGTGGACGGGCGGCAGCGAGGTGCTGGCCGGCAACGGCCAGGACACCGACGTCAATGGCAGCGACTTCGTGTCGCAGACGAATGGCCGCAACCCGCAGAACACCAGCAATGGGCCCGAGCCGGTCTTCGCTTCGGGCGGCAGCGGCACCGGTCGCGGCGCGGCCACGCCGATCACCGTCTTCACCGAGCGCGACGTGCCCTCGGTGGCGATCGCGGTGGCGCAGGACTCCGCCTACACCCTGACCAGCCTGGCGATCCTCGTGCCGTCCACCTGGACCTGGTCGCACTCGGTCGGCGACGTCGCCCTGTCGGGCACGGCCTTCGCGAGTGCCACGCCCAGCATCGTCGGCGACACCATCTTCGTCGCCGGCGCGGCCGTCAGCACCGCGGACAGCGGCGTGGTCACCATCTCGAACCTGACCGCGCCCAGCGCCAACGGGACCACGATCTTCACCCTGCGCACGGCCGTCGCCTCGGGCACGCTGGCGCAGGTCGTCACCCAGCCCAGGGTCCGCGTGCTCAAGCTGGCGCCGATCGTGAGCGTCCACGTGAACGATCCCACCACCGGCGTGCCGATCAGCCCCTTCCAGGTCGGCTCCGAGGTGACGGTGAGCGGTACGATCACGGCGAACTGGAGCGGGACCAACACCAGCATCTACGTGCAGGACGGCACCGGCGGCATCAACGTGTTCGCCTACGGCGTGCCGCCGGTGACGCTGTCGGCCGGTGACAGCATCCTGGTCACGGGCTCGATCCTGCAGTTCCGCGGCCTCACCGAGGTCCAGCCCGACTGGTCGGTGCTGCAGGTGATCGCCACCGGGCGGCCGGCGCCGGCGCCGCTGGTGCTGACCTGCGCCGAGGTCAACGCCACCTTCCACTCCGACGGCACCGAGCCCAACGAGAGCCGCGTGATCCGGGTCAACGGCGTGACCTACGACGCGGTGACCTCGACGATCACCGACGCCTCGGGCACCGCCGACATCTACATTCCGACCAGCTACCCGACGCCGCCCAGCCAGTTCGACGTCATCGGCATCCTGCAGCAGTACAAGCCGGGCAGCCCGGCGCCGGGCGCGCCCTACCTGACCGACTACGAGGTCTCGCCGCTCGGCTCGGACAACATCATCGCCCACCCCGGGCCGGTGCTCGGCACGCCGTACGAGGACCAGATCCAGGCCGCCTCGGTGCACGTGAAGTGGACCACCGACGTCGCCTCGAGCAGCATCGTGCGCTACGGCACGACGTCCGCGCTGGGGGACAGCGTGGCGGTCGCCGACGCCGTGACCGCGCACGACGTGACCGTGGGCGGGCTGACACCGGCGACGGTGTACTACTACAGCGTTGGTTCGACGGACGCGAACGGCACGAACTTCTCGACCACGCGCGTCTTCTGCACGGCCTCGCCGGCGCAGACCACCGGCGAGATCAACGCCTACTTCAACAAGAGCGTGGACACCGGCCTGGCCTGGCTGCACGCGGCCCACGGCAACGACAACCTGCCGGCCCGGCTCGTCACCCGCATCGGCAACGCCAAGCGCTCCATTGACGCGGCGATCTACAGCATGAGCGGCACGGTGGGCAGCACGATCGCCGACGCGCTGATCGCGGCCCGAAACCGCGGCATCAAGGTGCGCGTGATCTGCGAGTACGACAACAGCAGCACGGCGCCGTTCGGCGCCCTCGCCGCCGCCGGCATCCCGGTGATCAACGACCGCTTCGACACCATCAACTACGGCGCCGGGCTGATGCACGACAAGTTCCTGGTCATTGACCGTCGCGGCGGTGCACCCGACAGCGCCTGGGTGTGGACGGGCTCGTGGAACCTGACCGACCCTGGCACCAATGCCGACTACCAGAACGCCATCGAGATCCAGGACCAGGCGCTGGCCGTGGTCTACACCATGGAGTTCGAGGAGATGTGGGGGAGCAGCACGGACACCCCGAACGCCGCGAACTCCCGCTTCGGCGCCCGCAAGCTCGACGACACGCCGCACCAGTTCGTGATCGGCGGGCACGCGGCCTCGTGCTACTTCAGCCCGTCGGACGGCGCGAACTGGAAGATCATCGCCGCCATCAACGCCGCCGAGCACTCGGTCGCCTTCGAGCAGCTCACGATCACCCGCTCGGACATCGCCAGCGCGCTGGTGGCGAAGAAGACGGCCGGCCTGAAGGTGCGGGGCGACCTCGACAACAACACCGACACCGGCACCGAGTACGCGACGCTGGTGGCCGGCGGCGTGGATGTCGGGCTCAAGACCGGTTCGGGCCTGCTCCACCACAAGTACCTGCTGGCGGACGCCGACAACCCGACCTGGGACGGCGTGACGGTGACCGGCTCGCACAACTGGTCGGCGGCGGCGGAGAACTCGAACAACGAGAACACGTTCGTCCTCCCCGACCCCGACATCGCGAACCAGTACCTGCAGGAGTTCGCGGCCCGCTACTACCAGTTCGGCGGCACGGACTCGGTGCAGGTGACCGACGTGACGCCGGTGGGCGGCCTGCCGCACATGGTCTCGCTGGCGCAGAACTTCCCGAACCCCTGCCGCACGGTCACCAGCATCGTCTACACGCTGCCGACGCCGCAGCCGGTCTCGCTGCGACTCTACGACCTGCAGGGTCGCGAGCTGCGCACCCTGGTGAACCAGCCGCAGGCCGCCGGTCGCTACCGCGTGGACTTCAGCGTGCACGGGCTGGCGAGCGGGACCTACTTCTACCGGCTGGAGGCGGGCAAGGTCGTCCGCGAGCGCAAGCTGGTGCTGCTGCGTTAGCCGGACGCATCGAGCGACGGGCCGGGGTCTCGCGACCCCGGCCCGTTCGCATGGGAGCGAGTGCGCGTGGCGCCCGGGTGGGGACGCCGCACGCCAGCGTTGACGGCGGCGCGGACTAGAGGATCGTGGGCGCCAGCGCGCCCTCGTGCTCCAGCAGCCGGCGCTTGCGCTCGAGCCCGCCGCCGTAGCCGCCGAGCGTGCCGTCGGCGGCGACGACGCGGTGGCAGGGCACGAACAGCGAGACCGGGTTGCGGCCGTTGGCCTGACCCGCGGCCCGCGAGCCGTTCGGCTGCCCGACCCGCGTCGCCAGCTCGGCGTAGGAGATCGTCGTCCCGACCGGGATGCGCCGCAGCTCGGTCCACACCGCGCGCTCGAACTCGGTGCCGAGCATCTCCACCGGCTGTTCGTCGAGCGCCCGGAGCGCACCGGCGAGGTAGGCGCGCAGGCGCGTCACCGCGCCGGCGGGATCGTCGGCCGTCGCCGTGACGAACGCGCCGAGGTGACGGCCGAGGCGGGCGGTGAGGGCGGTGCAGCGTTCGATCCGGTCGGCGAACTCCAGTCCGACCAGCGCGTCGTCGTGGGCGAGCAGCACGACCGGGCCGAGCAGGGTGTCG
>CAYNPF010000037.1:6057-15244 GCA_964398895.1 uncultured bacterium | reverse complement strand
CGCGCGTGCCCGTCTCCAGCCGCACGCGGTGGACGATGGCCTCGTCCTCGCGCGACACGTGGGTCATCGGCGCCCGCACGCCGGCCGCCTCGATCGTTCCCCGGTCGGCGACCTGCCCGCCGCCCTCGGCGTACGCCGGCGTGCGGTCGAGTACCAGCTCCAGCTCCTCGCCCCGCGCGCGCCAGCGGCGCAGCCGGGCCCCGCGGAGCTCGAGCGTCTCGTAGCCGACGAAGGCCGAGTCGGCGCCCGCGCTCACCTCGGCCCATGGCTCGGCCTCGCCCCCGCCGCCGTGCGCGAACCTGCTCGCCGCCCGTGCCCGGGCACGCTGCTCGTCCATCGCGCGCTCGAAACCACCCATGTCCACGTGCACACCGCGCTCGGCGGCGATCTCCTCGGTCAGTTCGACCGGGAAGCCGTAGGTGTCGTGCAGCGTGAAGGCATCGCCGCCCGCGATCTCCTTCGCCCCGGCGCCGAGCAACTCCTCGAGCCGCGCCAGGCCGGCCTCGAACGTCTCGACGAAGCCCGCCTCCTCCTGCTCGAGCAGCCGCAGCACGCGGTCGCGGTGCTGCACCAGCTCCGCGTAGTGCCCGCCGAAGATCTCGATGGCACGGGCGGCGATCGGCGCGAGGAAGGTGCGATGGATGGCCAGCCCCTGGCGCGAGCGGCCACGGGTCACGGCGCGGCGCAGCAGGCGGCGCAGCACGTAGCCGGCGCCCTCGTTGCCGGGCAGCGCGCCCTCGGCCACCGCGAAGGTCAGCGCCCGCACGTGGTCGGCGACGATGCGCGCGTCGCGCTCGACCGTGGGCCCGGTCGGGCGTCCGCCGGCCTGGGCGAGCACCTCGTCCACCAGCGGCGCGAACACGTCGGTCTCGAAGATCGAGGCCCGGCCCTGCAGGATCAGCGACAGCCGCTCGAGGCCCATGCCGGTGTCAATGCCCGGACGCGGCAGCAGATCGAGCTTGCCGTCGGCCTGCGCGTCGAACTGCGGGAAGACCAGGTTCCAGAACTCCATGTAGCGGTCGCCCGCGTCCCCCGGCGCCTCGCCCCAGAAGGCGTCGGCCGGCAGGTAGGCGGGCCGCCGCTCGCCGAGGTCGAAGTAGATCTCGCTGCACGGGCCGCAGGCCCCGCGTCCGCCCGCCGGGCCCCAGAAGTTGTCCTTGCGCCCCAGGCCGACGATGCGGCTCTCCGGCAGGCCCATCCTCTTCCACAGCTCGACGGCCTCGTCGTCGCGCGGGAGCTTGCCCTCGCCGGCGAAGACCGAGGCGTAGAGCCGCTCGCGCGGCAGGTCGAGCACCTTGGTCACGAACTCCCAGGCGAAGGCGATGGCCTCCTGCTTGAAGTACGAACCCGGCTCGCCGCCGAAGGAGAAGTTGCCCAGCATCTCGAAGAAGGTGTCGTGGCGCGGCGTCAGGCCGACGTTCTCGAGGTCGGTCAGACGCAGGCACTTCTGCACCGAGGTGGCGCGCCCGTTGTAGGGCACTTCGCCGGTCGCCGAGTAGTAGGGCTTGAACTGCACCATGCCGGCGGTGGTGAAGAGCAGCGTCGGGTCACCGTGCGGCACCAGCGGCGAGGAGGGCACGACGGTGTGCCCGCGCTCCTCGAAGAACTTCAGGAAGGCGCGGCGCAACTCGGCGGCGGTGGTGGGCACGGCAGTCATCGGGTCTCCGGATTCGCGGGGTCGAGCCGCCCGCCGGCACGGGCCGGAACGGGGGTGCCGGTCGGCATCCCGGTGAAGATAGAGGAAGCGGGCGGTCGCCTCAACGCGACCGCCCGCCGGCCGACGACCGCGGGTTCAACGCAGGCGCACGATGCGGCGCACCGCGCGCTGCCCGCCCGCTTCGATGCGCGCCAGGTAGACGCCGGCCGGAACGGCGAACCCGCCCGCGTCCCGGCCGTCCCAGGTCAGCTCGCGCTCCCCCGCCGGGCTCCAGGTTTCGCGCCAGGCCCGCACCTCGCGCCCCGCGAGGTCGAAGAGGCGCACGTCGAACGGCCCGGCCGCGGAGAGGCGGAAGCTCATCCGGGTGGCGTCGCGGAACGGGTTCGGGGCCGCGGAGCCAATGGTCGCGCCCGCGGACGGCGACGACGGCACGTCGGCGCCCGCCGCACCGAGCTGGATGGCGAAGACGTCCTGGTAGAACCACGCGTAGCCACCGCCCCCGCCGAACACCAGCATCCGCCCCCTCGCCCGGTCATAGCGCAGGCTCATGTTGAACAAGTCCGGGTGGTTGCCCGTGACGACGAGGTCAAGCCACGCGGGCGACTCGCCGAGGGAGAGCCCGCGCAGAGCCCCTCTCTCGTTCAGGATCACGAGCTGGTCGTGAACCGGATCGTAGTCGCCCGCGAAGGCCGAGAAGGTGGTCACCGTGCCCGCCGGATGCAACTCGGTCCAGGTCGGCGTCCCCGACAGGGAGAGCGCCCAGCTATCGCCCGCCGGCCCCACCGTCACCATCCGCGCGCGCAGGGGATCGTACATGGCCACGTGCCCCACGCGCGGAGACGGTGCCGTCCCGGCGGGGACGAGTTCCTGCCACGCCCCGGCGCCGGCGAGGTCGAGCGCCCAGACGTCGTTCCTGGCACCCACGGCGTCGTTGCCGCCGAAGACGATCATGCGATCATTGGGCGCGTCGTAGATGGCCGTGTGCCCGCGGCGCGGCTCGGGGGCCGTCCCTGCGGGCGCGAGCAGCGACCACGCGGGCGGATCGGCGAAGCTGTACGACCACACCTCACCGAACAGCGCCCCCTCGGCCATGCCACCGTAGAGAATGAGCCGGTCGCGGACGGGGTCGTAGATCAAGCTCGCGAACGCGCGCGCACTGGGACCCGGCGTGGAGAGGTCGCTCCAGACGCCGACGCCGTCGTAGGCATTCAGGTCGGCGTAGTAGTACCAGTCGCAGAATCGGCACCACGAGTCGGTCCGGCCACCGAAGGTCAGCATCCGTCCGCGTCTCGTGTCCATCGCCACCGCGTGCCCCTGGCGGGGGCCCGGGGGCGTGCCCGTCACCGCGGACCATGCCGGGGTCCCGGTGAGGTTCAGGACCCAGGTGTCGCCCAGGGTCCCGTTGTCGGCATTGCCGCCGTGGACGATCAGCCGATGCGCGCGGGAGTCGTACACGCCGATGTGGCACGAGCGCCCGCGGAGCGGGTCACCCCAGTCCGTGAGCCGGGTCCACTCCGGGGTCGTCCCGAGACTCAGGGCCAGCGCCACGTTCAGTGGCCCGCCTTCCTCGAGGAGATACGGATCGCTGCCCCCCATCAGCACCAGCTGATCACCGTCGGGGTCGTAGATCGCCGTGGTGCCCTCGAGATCGTCCATGGGGGGCGAAGCGACGATCTCGCTCCAGACCAGCGGGACCGAGAGCGGCAGGACCCACACGTTGTGGCGCTCCGCCACATGGGAACTGCGCCCGAACGCGATCAGGCGATCGCGCACCGGGTCGTAGACGGTCCGGTACCCCGCGTCCTTCGGCGTACCGGTCGCCGACAACTGCGCCCACGACGGGGCCTCGCCCAGACTCAGCGCCCAGAGCCTCCCGGAGCCGAGGACGAGCACGCGGTCGCGGAGCGGGTCGTAGGTGGCGCTGTACGCCCTTGGAGCCGTGGGCTCGGTCCCGG
Source organism: uncultured bacterium (assembly GCA_964398895.1). GTDB lineage: Bacteria > Eisenbacteria > RBG-16-71-46 > RBG-16-71-46 > RBG-16-71-46 > JANXPZ01. The sequence continues at coordinate 11,632 of CAYNPF010000037.1, read as the reverse complement.
CGCAGGCGACCTGCGCCCACGACATCCCGCCCGACAGGTCGAGCGCCCAGACGCCCGGACTCGCTCCCGACGCAAGCTCGCCGCCGACGATCAGCATCCGGTCGCGCGTCACATCCAGAACGGCGGCCATGGCCGAGCGGGCCGGCGGCGGAGTGCCGGCCGGTGCGTGCAGCGACCATGTCCCCGCCGCGACATCGAGCACCCAGACCTCGCCCGAGGCGCGGCCGTCGTAGATGAAGACGCGGTTCCGGAGCGAGTCGAAGACCGCCACGTGCCCGACCAGACAAGGTGGAGCCAACTGGAGCCACGCCCCATCGGCCTCCGCCGCGGCGGCGGTCGCCAACGCGTCGGCCGACGAGGCCGCCCGCGCCGGGGAGACGAGCGCGCCACCCGCGAGGATGGCCGACACCGCGAGAATGCGACCCACGCCCCAAGATGATCCGAGGTTCATCGGAGCGGCCCTCCCTCCGGCCGACGGAGCATGCACGTCGGCCCATCCGGTGAGCCTCGAGTCTACTCCTTGCGTCCCGGGCGCCCCAGTGCGGAGTATCGAACCGCGCCTCCGGGCGGACCCGGCCCAGAAGCCCCCACGGGCCCCGGGAGCCGGGGCCCAGATTCTGACCGGGGGCCCGCCGCCGCCGACCTGCCGTTGGCCGGACTCGTGGCGCCCCGACCCTGCATCCTGCAACGGTCGCAAGTGCATGGGGCACGCTCGCGGGTCTATCCGAAGCAACCACGACACACGGGGGCCCAAGTCCCGGTTGGCACATGCATTGCTGCTAGGAACGCGGGTTTCTCGTGCCCGGGGGTTCGCGGACGTCCCGCCGACCACCACGACCCCGCGCTTGGAGGGGGCTCAGCATGCAGGATCACCGCGCGAAGGGATTCACGCTCGTGGAGTTGAGCGCGCTGATGGTCGTGTTCGGCATCATGGCCGCCATCGCCGTGGCGGGGACCAGCCACCTGGTTCGCTCCACCCGGCTGAGCGGGACCACGAACACGCTCCTGGGCGACCTGCGCTACGCGCACACCCTCGCGACCACCGAGTGCAGCGAGTTCCAGATCCGCTTCGCCGCGGACGGGTACTCCATCGTTCGCGTCTCACCGCTGCGCACCACGCTCACCCGGAAGTACCCCACCGGCGTCTCGCTGGCGGCGAGCGACACGGCCAACTTCTACGCCTGGGGACTCGTCAGCCCCGTCACGCTCACCATCACCGGATGCTCGGGCTCCAACGTCGTCCAACTGGCCGCCAGTGGGAACGTCACCCGTGAGTAACCGGCCCCGGCAGGAGCGCGATCGTGACGAGCGCGGCTTCACGCTCGTGGAACTGATGGCCGTCCTCGTGTTCATCGCCGTCGGCATCATGGCGCTCGTGCTCGTACAGACGAACGGGTACCGGGACGTCTACAAGACCGGGATGCAGACGCGCGCGCTCGACATCGCCCAGTTGCAGTTGGAGACCGCGCGCAGCGCCGGCTTCACCCTCGCCGCCTCCGACTCGGGGGTCACCGGCGGATTCGCCTGGTTCTGCTACGTGGACTCGGTGAACGTCGGCCTGCGGAAGGTGACGTCCACGGTGTCCTGGACGGAACGCAACGCGACGCGCTCCGTCCGGCTGGTCGACCTCGTCTCGGCGCGGTGAGGCACCCGTGAGGACTCGCGACGGCATGCGACGGCGAAACGACGAGGGCTTCACCATGGTGGAGCTGCTCGTCGCCCTGTCCATCATGGCCACCGTGATCGCCATCCTGGCGGCCGTGCTGATCGGTTCCGTGCACACGCAGCGCGAAACCATGTCACGCGCGGAGATCCAGGCGGCCGCCCGGCAGACCGTCGCGTTGATGGCCACCGAGTTGCGCCAGACGGGCGCGGACCCGCGCATCCCGCCGGTCGGGGTGGTCGGCGTCGCGGCCGCCGACTCGACGTCCGTCCGCATCCGCGCCGACCTGAACGGGGACGGAGCGATCGGGACGACGGAGCCCTCCGAGGACGTCACGTACACCTACAACCCGAACACGCAGACCGTGAGCCGCAACCCGGGCACGGGCGCGCAGGCCCTGCAGAACCACGTGACGAACCTGCGCTTCACCTACTTCGACTCGGAGGACGCCCCGCTGACGTCGCTCCCCCTGAGCACGACGGATCGCGCCCTGGTCCACTCCATCGGTCTCACACTGACCTGTGACACCCCCGATTCCCATCCCCTGACCCTGACGACCCGCATCACCCTGCGGAACCAGTAGCGGCGCGCCGATGCCGTCACGGAGACGTCTCATGCCCGACCCCCGGAACAGCGAACGCGGTTCGACGATGGTCCTCGCCCTCGGCGTGTTGGCCGTCGTGGCCGTGCTCGCGATCGTCGTGATGTCCATCGTGATCGCCGAGAAGCGCTCGTCGTCCTCCCAGTACGCGAACAACCGGGCGTTCTACTCCGCCGACGCCGCTGGCGAGGCCGGCGTCCACTGGCTCAAGACCCAGGGCAGCCCGCCGGCGCTGGTGGACACGGCGAGCGCGGTCCGGCTCCCCAGCGGCTACACGGCGCTGGCGGACGACCACCTCTACGACTACGGCGTGCACTACCTCGGCAAGCGCTTCCGCCCCGGCTACAGCACCGATTGCAAGGACTACATCTACCTGGTGGACGCGACCGGCCGGAGCGCCCGGCAGTCCAACGCGGAGCTCGAGTTCAATGCGACGCGGCTGTACAGAGAGGGGTACTGACATGCGACGACACCTGCACGCGCTGGCCGTCACGGCGGCGCTGGTCACGCTCCTGACGCCACCGGCGTCGGCCAGCACTTGCGAGATCCCGCTCATCGTCGGCAGCGCCGGCGCCACCGCGAACGTCCTGCTGCTGATTGACAACTCCGGCAGCATGAACGAGGCCGTGTGTCACTCGGCGTACAACAAGAACACGACCTACCAGGGCAAGTTCACCGCGGGCGACACGTACTACGTCTCGTCGGACGGGAACTACACGCCGCGGAGCTTCAACAGCAGGTGGGCCTCCACGCCCTCCGCCTACCTGGTCAACAGCGACGGCGGCGAGGACGGCCGCTACTTCGGCAACTACCTCAACTGGATCTTCTACCACGCCACCGCCACCCAGCGCGCGGCCATCCCGACGATCACGAAGATCCAGGCGGCGAAGACGGTGGTGACGTCGCTGCTGACGACGATGACCAACTGCCGCTTCGCGATCGAGCGATTCAACAACGACGCCGGCGGCACCATCATCGCCCCGTTCGGCACCGACCTGGCGACGATGACCACGGCGGTCAACGGGATGGTGGCGAACACCTGGACCCCGCTGGCCGAGGCGCTGGTCACGGCCCTGGACTACTTCAAGACCACCGGCACGAACGCCCCCTTCCAGGCCAGTTGCCAGAAGTCGTTCGTGATCGTCGTCACCGACGGTCTGCCGACCTACGACACCTCCGTGCCGACCTACATCAAGAACAACGACTGCGGCCACAACGACTCGGGGGGAAGCTGCACCAGCCTGGGCACCGGCTACCCCAACACCTACCAGTGCTCCGCGTACATGGACAACGTCTCCTGCTACATGTACCGGAACGACCTGCGCGGCGATCTCGACCAGATCCAGAACGTCGCCACGTTCGTCATCGGCTTCACGGTCAACGCCCCGCTGCTGCAGACGACGGCCGACGTGGGCGGTGGTGACTACTACACCACCGAGGACGTGGACGGGCTGTCCACGGCCCTCGGCCAGGCGTTCGTCACGATCGCCAAGCGGGTGGCCGCCGGCACGTCGGTCTCGGTGGTCTCCGCCGAGGACCGGATCAACAACCGGCTGTTCCGCGCGCGCTACGAATCGCAGTCGTGGCGCGGGTACATCGAGGCCTTCGATCTCCCGTTCCATGCCGGCACGCCGGCGCTGTGGGAGTCCGGGGCGCTGCTGGCGAACCGCACTCCCAGCACCCGGACGCTGCTGACCTCCACCACGGGCACGAACACGTACCAGTTCACCACCGGCAATGCGGCGGCGCTCGCCGGCCTGCTGGGGGCGGCGGACGTCACCGAGGCCACGAACATCATCAGCTACGTGCGCGGGGACGCGGTCGCCGGTACCCGCGACCGCGGGGGGTGGATCCTCGGCGACATCGTGGACGCCTCACCGGTCGCGATCGGCAAGCCGACCGGCTTCACCTCGCTGTCCGGATACGCGGCCTTCCGCGCCGCGCACGCCGATCGCGGGGAAGTGCTGTACGTCGGCGGCAACGACGGCATGCTCCACTGCATTGACACGACGGACGGCAGCGAGATGTGGTCCTACATCCCCAAGTCGGTGCTCGGGACGTTGAAGGACCTCCTCGAGCTCGACTACTGCCACGAGTACTTCGTGAACACCACCCCGGCGGCGTATGACATGCCGATCAGCGGGGTATGGAAGACGGTCCTGTTCGGGGGTGAGAACAGCAAGACGAACGGCATGTTCGCCCTCGACGTCACCGACCCCACGAACGGCAACCAGTCGGTCCTGTGGGACGTCGAGGTGCGCGGGCTGCGCGGCTCGACGAACACGCCGACCCTGATCCGCGACCGCACGCGCAACGCCTATGTGCTGTGCGTGGGCACCGGCTACACGGCGGCGGCCACCGCGGACAGCCTGCTGGCGCTCGACCCGACCACCGGGACGGTGCTCTCCCGCATCCGGCTGGGATCCGCGGTGGCGGGGAACAAGACCACGCGCGCCACCAGCGTGGACACGGACCTCGACGGCTACGACGACCTGCTGTACATCGGCGACCTGGCCGGGCGGCTGTGGCGCGTGAATCTCCAGACCAACCCGTGGACGGTCACCCAGCTCTTCTCCTGCACCCAGCCCATCCAGGCCACCCCGATCGTGACCATCAACTCCTCGAACCGCCCGATGGTCTTCTTCGGGACGGGCCAGTTCATCACGGCAACGGATCCGACGAGCACGACCGTGCAGGCGATCTACGCCGTGATCGACAACGGCGCCGGAACGACGTTCACGACGGCCGACCTGATGAACCAGACCACCACGATCAACAGCACCGGGCCCGGCCACGGCTGGTACATGCAGTTGACCCAGGCCACCGGCGAGCGCGTGACCCGCAGCGCGGCCCTGGTCGCGGGCACGCTGTTCGTGACGTCCTTCTGCCCCCGGACCGACGCGTGCAGCGGCGGCGGCCAGTCGTGGCTCTATTCGCTGGACTACAAGGACGGCTCGGCCCCGGACAACGCAAACGGATCATCCAACAACACCACCAACGCCCGCGTGCAGTCTATGGGTGACGGCGTGCTGGCCGACCCGACCGTGGACATGCTGAACGAGACCGTCCTCTTCCAGTCCTCGAACGCGGTGGTCATGTCGGAGAACGTCATCGGCGGATTGAAGAAGATCGTGGTGCGCGGTTGGCACCAGAAGTGGCACTGAGAGGAGCCCGATCATGCGTAGACAGGTTGGCGTTGTCGTGACGCTGGGAGTCGTACTCGGGATCGCGATCACGGCCGTCCCGGGTGCCGCGGCGCGCTGGTGGAAGCCGACGCGGCCCAGATCCAGCAGGTGGTCATGAACCTGGTC
>CAYNPF010000037.1:0-6047 GCA_964398895.1 uncultured bacterium | reverse complement strand
GCCGACGGCTCGCGCCACGTCCTTCTGTATCGCGGGCGAGTACACCGGGCAGCTCGAGGGCTGGATCACCGTCAGCGGATCCCGCTTCTTCGTGTCGCCGAACGCGACGATCCTCGAGATCGGCAGCGGTCGCCAGCTTCCGATCGGGACCATGCTCACCGCCCAGCGCGTGACGCTCTCGGGGGTCATGCGCGGGGACACGCCGCTCGTCAAGCTGGCCACGGTGCGCCCCTTCCGCGGCGGTGGCTCCTACGTGACGGACGAGAGCCGGTACGTCGGCGTCCTCAGCCCGTCCGCGCCCCAGTAGACCGGTTGAACGCCACCCGCGGAGGTCACCAGGTGTCCCGACGATGGGCGTGGCAGGGGCTCGTGGGACTCGCCTGTCTGCTGCTCGCGTGCGGCTGCTCCGGGTCCCGTAACCGGACCGCCGCGTCGCGCGAGGGCGGCGGGCCGGTCCGCCTCGTGCCCGACCCGTCGTTCGCCGGCGCCCGGATCACCGTGGTCTTCGCGGATCGAAGCCTCCGCCCGGAGCAGTGCCGCTTCGAGTGGCGCAGGAACGGAGTCCCGATCCCCGGCAGCAGCGGCGACGCGCTCGAGCCGGGCAGCTTCGCGCGGGGAGATCACATCGAGGTGCTGGTGATCGTGCCGGGCGCGGAAGGTGCCCCGGGACGACGGCTCCAGGCCGGCGTGGACGTCGTCAACTCGCCGCCCACGGTCATGCAGGTGGAGGTACGGCCCGTCCTGACGTCGGGTCGGGCCGAGCTCACCGCGGTCCCCGAGGCGGTGGACGCCGACGGCGACTCCCTGACCTTCGCGTACCGCTGGTTCCGCAATGGACAGCCCATCGCGCCCGACGCGGGGGCGATCCTCCCGATGAAGGGTCTGGCGGTGAGCGACCAGATCACCGTCGAGGTCGTGGCCAGCGACGGCCGGAGCACGTCCCCGCCGCTGCGCTCCGAGGCCGCGAGCGTTGACAACCAGGCGCCGGAGTTCACCTCCAGCCCGACCACGCCCGCGCCGACGGACAGCGTGTTCCGCTACCAGGCGGCGGCGAGCGACCCCGACGGGGACGCGCTCCACTACGAACTCGTCGCCGGACCTCCCGGGATGACCATGACGCCCGCCGGCCAGGTGACGTGGCGCCTGCCGACCGGCACGGATCGCAACGGCGAGTACTCGATCAGCCTGAGGGCTCTCGATCCCAAGGGCGCCGCGGCGACGCAGCGCTTCTCGCTCCGCCTCACGACTTCGCCCGCCGCCCGCTGAGATCCCGCCGGCCGCGGGAGGGTTCAGCGCGGCGGGACGGAACCGGCTTCCACCGTCACGAAGCGGCAGACGTCCTGCGCCGGCAGTGCGCACTCCCCGGGCATCGGCATGCGGGGGACCCGAAGCCCGGGCAGGTCGGCAGCCGGGATCTCCGCGGTTTCCGCCGAGGACAAACCGGCGTCGGGCTTCTGGCGCGGAGCCAGCAGCCGAACACCGGCGACCACGATCGCCAGCGCGGCGGCGACCGGCAGCGCGATCCGCCACAGTCGGGCCGGGACGGGGTGCGCCCTCGGGACCGTGGTCGTATCCGGGACCGTCGCCATCGCGTCGTGGAGATCCGATTCGAGCCGGGCCTCCCATGCCAGCCGGCGGGCACATCCCGCGCAGGCCGCCAGATGCCGGCGCACGTCCTCGTCGTCCGGCGACGCCACCCCCATCACCAAGTCCTCGAACTGCTCCTGGCTCAGATGCTCCACGGCTTCCCTCCCCCCGCCGAGTCCCGCAGCGCAGCGCGGACGCGTGCCCGCACCTCGCACACCGTCTGTCTCACTCGCTGCACCGAGATCCCGAGATCGCGCGCCACCTCGGCGTGACTGCGGCCCCCCGGCCCGTAGACCGCCCGGAAGACCTGCTGCGCGCGCGGCGGGCAGCTCGCCAACTCCCGGCGGATCAGCTCCAGCCGCTCGCTCCGAATCGCGCCCTGCTCTGGGTCTTCCGCCGCGGCGTGGTCCACGTCGCCGGGCGTGAGAGCCGCCTTCGCCGCCGGCCGGCTCAGGATGGACTCACGCCGCCTGCGCGTCCGGCCCTCCTCGCGCGCGAGCCAGTCCGCCTGCGCGATGGCGAGCCCCGGCAGGACCAACGACCGCAATCGCCCGGCGCGCTGCTGGCGCACCAGGCGCAGCCAGGCCTCCTGCATGAGATCGTGCGCCTGGTCCCAGCCCAGGCCACGCGCCAACAGAGCCAGCCTCACCCGATGCGAATGGCGCCGGACGAGCTCATCCCACGCCGGAGAACAGCCCTCCAGGGCCAGAGCCGCTAGCCTCGCCTCGGAAAGCCCGTGGCAGTTGCGGTGCTCCTCGACCACGTCAACGCTCGAAGCCCAGGTTCGTCGGCTTGCGGAGCTCGTAGGCACCCTTGCCGGTGGTCGGCACCGACTGATTGACGACCTCGAACTTCACCCCGCTCAGCCAGACCCTGCCTTCGCCAGCGAGCAGGATCCCGAAGCAGATGTTCGTCGCCTCCGGCGCGACGTCCAGCACGACGTCGCAGCGGATCCAGTCCTTCGTGCCCCGCACGGCCCGATCCCGCATGTTGTCGAAGGCACGGGATTGGTGCGGGCCATCCACCCGCATCCACAGGCCCGCCCAACCCCTGACCTCCCGGGCCTTCACGTAGCCGGAGAACCGGACACGTTTCCCCGCGTAGGCGGCTGGATCTACGCACTGGGCCATCGTGCCGAACCCTGCGGTCTCGCGGACGGACGCCAGACAGCCGCTGGGCTTGCCCGCATGGGTCACCGCCGGGTCACGGCTCATCACGTAGGCTCCTGGGTCGTTCCCCGTGAGCCCCCACCCCGTCGGGCCGGCGGCACCCGCCACGGCGGGCAGCAGCGCGAAGATCGCGGTGATGAAGCAGCATCGGCTCGTCATGATTCCCTTCCCCGAACAGAGGCCGCGGCGCGCAGGTTCATCCGTGAATGGAGCCAAGCCAGCGCTTGGCCGTGCACGCGGTCCGGCCGGAACATCGCGCGTTAGTGCGAGAAGTCCAGGTTCGTGGGCGCTTGCTTCTTGCTCGCCCAGTCGCCGGTGGTGGGAACCGTCTTGTCCACGACCTCGAATGTGACGCCGCCCAGCCATACCCGGCCCTCACCGCCGAGCAGGGCACCCAGGCAGATCCCGACCGCTCCCTTCGCCACGTCCAGCACGATGTCACACCGCTTCCAGTCCATCGTGCCCTTGATGGGCCGGTTCTGCATGTTGTCGAAGGCGAGACTGCCAGTCGAGGGGTCAGGGCCGTCCACCCGCATCCACAACCCCGCCCAGTTCTTGACGCTCCGGGCCTTCACGTAGGCGGAGAATCGGACCCGCTTCCCGACGAAGTCGGCGGCGTCAATGCACTGCATCATGGTGGCGAAGTTCTTGGACTCGCGGAGCGACATGAGGCAGCCCGTGGGCCGACCGGCGTAGGTCACGACAGTGTCACGCTCGATGGCGTACGAGGAATCGGTCTGCCCGAGACGCCAGCCCTCGGGGGCTGCCGCTCTCCCCAGTGCGGGAGACAACGTGGCGACAGCGAGGACGATCGTGAGGAACTGCGTTCGCATGAGGGGCCTCCTGCGGATGCGCCAGAACGGATTCTACTTCTTCACGGGACCTGCTCCATTGGTAAACGGCACGGGGGTCGCCCACATATCGGTCTGCGGCCCGCCCCATGCCGCCGCCGGGCCTACTCCTCCGCCTCCGGCTCCTCCGACAAATCGAGCGCCCGGCGGATGACGTCCCCCGGCTCCTCCGACAAATCGAGCGCCCGGCGGATGACGTCCCCGTCGAAGCCGCGACGACCGAGCAGGGCGTAGAGCCGCCGGCGCCGCACCCGCGGATCGAGACCCTGCATGCGGTGCTCGGCCTGCGCGATCACCCGGCGGGCCGCCGCCAGCTCGTCGAGGCCGCCCTGCTCGGCGTCGAGCCGCACCGTGGCGGTGGCGATGTCCTCCACCCCCACGCCGCGCGCGCGCAGCTCCTGCTCGATGCGCCGCGCGCCGGCCGAGCGCCGCGCCCGCCGGCCGGCCATGAAGGCCCGCGCGTACTCGACGTCGTCCACCAGCCCCACGGCGGCGAGGCGGTCGAGCACGCCGGCGATCGTCGGCTCGGCGTAGCCCTTGTCGCGCAGCCGGCGCTCGAGGTCCGTGCGCGTGCGCCGCTGCCGCTCGAGCAGCCGCAGCGCCGCCTCGCGGCAGGCCCCCGGGTCACTCGAGCGCTCCGCCTCGGGCAGGCGCGCCGGTCGGCGGCCGGGCACCTCAGTACACCCCGGGCACGAGCCGCGCGGTGCGGGCCATGTAGCCGCGGTACTCGTCGCCGAAGCAGCGGAGCATGAACTCCTCCTCGACATCCATCCGGCGCTTGAACATCCAGAGGACGACCGGCAGCAGCAGCACGCCGGGGCCGCAGCGGAACACGCCGACGAAGCCGAGGTCCATGAGCAGGATGCCGAGGTACGAAGGATGCCGCACCCGCGCGTACCAGCCGGTGGTGCTGAGCGCGTGCCCGTCCTGGCGCGCCACCACCGAGGCGAAGCGGCGGCCGAGGGCGGCCATCGGCCCGAGCCGCAGCACGACGCCCGCCGTCATGAGCGCGAGGCCGGCGTAGCGCAGCGCGTCGCCGCCGGGCAGCACCCACAGGCCGCGCACGTCGAGCGCCGGCATGACCCAGGCGGTGAAGAGCGAGTGCAGGACGAGCAGCGGGAAGAACGGCCGCCAGTCGGCCGCGTGCTCGATCCCGCGGCTGCGCCCCGAGGTGCTCAGGGTCATCACCGGGATCATCGCCAGGTGCAGCACGATCACCCCGACGCGCGCCGGGTGCGCGACGAAGCCCGACCAGCTCCCCCAGCCCAGCACCATGAGCAGCAGGAAGCACAGCACGTTGAGCGGAATGCCCACGAGCTGGCGCCAGGGGGGCAGCGGAGTCGGCGGCATCAACGCGGTGCCGGGTCGCTGTTCCAGATGTCCACGACCATCTTCCAGCGCCCGTCCACCTTCCTCATCACCGTCACGTACTTGCCCAGGTCGCTCAGGGGTTGCCCGCCGGGCCCCTCCATGTGGAAGGTATAGGTACCGATGTCGGCGACCAGGTCGCCACCCGCCGAGACCACCAGGCGTTGCGACTTCAGCTTCATCTCCAGGCCGGGGGCCCGCAGCGAGCGCGCCCACATCGCCCGGATGGCGGCGCGTCCATCCACCCGCGCGACGCCGGGCGGCAGGACGACCGCGTCCTCGGTGTAGGAGTCGGCGACCGCGTTGGTGTCCCGCGCGGCGATGGCGGCGTTGTTCGCCGCGATGAAGCGGCCCACCTCGGCGGCGATGGCCGCCGTGTTCGGCGGCGCGGCGCCGCGACCGCCGACGCAGCCGCCTCCCAGCACGACCGCGAGGAGCAGGGACAGCAGGACACCGGCCGAACAGGAGCGCATCGCGACCTCCCTGGTGAGGGACCACGCCGCTGCCCGCCCGTGGTGAGCGCGCTCCGCGGCGGATCCGATCCGGCTACCGCCGCCGGCTCGCCTCCGGCTGCGGACGCGCCGGCGTTCCCGGACGCGGGCCCGCCGCGGCGGGCGTCGCCGTCGCGGGCTTCGCGCCGTCGCCGCTCGCCGTCGCCGGAGCCGCGCCCGGCACGTGCAGCCCGAGCTGGGGCAGCACCTTCGCCTCGATCTGCCCCCGCACGTCGGCGTGCTCCTTGAGGAACAGGCGCGCGTTCTCGCGCCCCTGGCCGATCCGCTCCTCGCCGAACGACATCCAGGTGCCGGCCTTCTGCACCACGCCCTTGTCCACGGCGAAGTCGAGCAGCTCGCCCTCGCGCGAGATGCCCTCGTTGTAGAGGATGTCGAACTCGGCCTCGCGGAAGGGCGCGGCGACCTTGTTCTTGACCACCTTGACGCGGGTGCGGTTGCCGACCGCGCTGTCGCCCTCCTTGAGGGTGGCGATGCGGCGAATGTCCAGGCGCACCGAGGCGTAGAACTTGAGCGCCCGGCCGCCGGCGGTGGTCTCGGGGTTGCCGAACATGACGCCGATC
>CAYNPF010000036.1:0-15316 GCA_964398895.1 uncultured bacterium | reverse complement strand
GACTACATCCTGATTGACAGCCCGCCGTCACTCGGTCTGCTGACGGTCAACGCGCTCACCGCGTCGGATTCGGTCCTGATTCCGCTGCAGTGCGAGTACCTCGCGCTCGAGGGGCTCACGCAGCTCATTGGCGCGATTCGCCTGGTGCAGGACCACCTGAATCCCGGTCTGAGGATCGAGGGGGTGCTGCTGACGATGTACGACTCCAGGCTCAATCTCTCCCAACAGGTGGCGGACGAGGCGAAGAAGTTCTTCGCTGAGAGATTGTACCGCACAGTAATACCAAGGAACGTACGGCTCAGTGAGGCGCCGTCCTTCGGTAAGCCGATCGTTCTCTACGATCCACACAGCACTGGCGCCGACAGCTACCGGGAGCTGGCGCGGGAGGTCTTGGAGCATGCCTAGGAAGGTACTGGGGCGCGGGCTGGAGGCACTGATTCCGCCACTGTCGTCAACGGCGGTGGCGACTGACGAGCAGGTTGCCGGCGGGATGGAGATCCCGCTCGGCGAGATTGACGCCAATCCCTACCAGCCGAGGACGCTCTTCGATGACGAGGCTATCCAGGAACTGGCGGCCTCCATCAAGGCGACGGGTGTGCTGCAGCCCATCCTCGTGCGGAGGAATCCCGGATCGCTGGGCTACCAGTTGGTCGCCGGTGAGCGCAGACTCCGCGCTGCTAAGATTGCGGGTATCAGCAGAATCCCTGCAATCGTCAAGAGCGTAAGCGACCGCGAGATGATGGAGTTGTCCCTCATCGAGAACATCCAGCGGGAGAACCTGAATCCGATCGAAGAGGCCAAGGCCTTCAGTACGCTCGTCGAGAAGCTCAGCCTGACCCATGACCAGATCTCCGAGCGCGTGGGCAAGCAGCGCGTGTCCATCACGAATTCCCTGCGTCTCCTTGGGCTGCCGGGAGAGGTCCAGGAGATGGTTTCACGTGGAACATTGACCGCCGGGCACGCTCGCGCCCTGCTGGCAATCGAGAAGCAGACGGAGTTGGTGATGGCCGCTCGCTACGTCCAGGCGAAGGGGTTCTCTGTCCGGCGCACGGAGGCCTTCGTCCGTCGCAAGCTGCGCCGGCTGCACTCCCGGCCTCGCTCGCAGAAGGCCTCCGGCATGCGCGAGTGGGAGGTCCGCCTGCAGCAGAAGTTCAGCACCCATGTGACGGTCACGCCCGGGCGCAAGGGCGGCAAGGTCGAGTTCGAGTACTACGGGCAGGAGGATCTGGAACGGCTGCTCGAGGCCTGGGGCGTGATGTGATCTCGCTTCCCGGTCGGGCGTGACGACACCGGTGGCCCAAGGTGGTCGTACTCCATGGAGGGTGGGCATGAAGTTCCGGACTCGTTCTTCCGACGCTGACGAAGCTCCGGCTCCCAGCGCGATCATCGGGGTGGGCGCCAGCTTTCGCGGCACCCTCATGGTCCACGGAATTCTGAGGATCGACGGGGAATTCGAGGGGGACATCCTCGGCTGCGATCGACTCGAGATCGGCGAGCACGGGTTGATGCGCGCGGACGTGGAGGTGAAGGAGGCGATGATCCAGGGGCGCGTTCACGGGAACATCCGCGCGCTCGGAGCGCTCGAGATGAAGCAGGGCGCCCACGTCGAGGGTGACGTGGCTGCGGTCAGCGTGACCCTGGAACCTGGCGTGTACTTCACCGGCCGCTGCACCATGCTCGACACCGGCAGCGAGGGGGTCGAGATCCGCACGGACTCATCACGCTTGCGTGGTTGACCCGTGCCACTCCCGCGCGGCCATCGGTGGATCCAGTGGCGGGGTCGGATCCCGATTCTGGCTGCCATCATTGCCACAACAATATGCTGTAGTATATTGTTATGTAATGTTGTTACGTCGCAAGAGATTGGCGCCACCGACCTTCGGTCGGTGCGCTGGCCGGAAGGCACGCAGGTCCTGCGCCTCGAGGACATAGACGGAGCCATCCTGGTCGAGGCCACGCTGCGGTCCGCCGATCGTGATACCAGCGGGCCGATGCTTCTCGACACCGGAGCCGGATACCTCGCCGTTGACCTCGCCCTCGCGCTGTCCATGGGGCTGACCGACTCGGCGGCGGTCGGGGAGCCCGTTGGGCTGGCCCGGCGCCCCCTGCAACGGATCGAGCTCGGCACTCTCCAGATGGACCAGGTCTCCCCCGTGCTCATCGTGGACGCCGGCATCATCCGACGAGTGACCGGGCGTCCCGTCCTCGGCCTGCTCGGTCAGGCGCTCGTCCGCGACCGGGTCCTGGTCGTGGACTACCGCTCCGGCGACCTGGTCATCCTGCCGCCGGGGCGTGCGGCGGCTCCCGGGCGGTCGGGGCTTCCGGAGTCGGTTCTCTCGCCCTCGGCCATCGCGGTTCCCTTCCGGCTCGCCGGGGACGGCAAGATCATCGTGGTCGTCCGGGTCACTGGCCGGCCGGGGCAGCGTCCGACCGAGCTCAACCTGATCGTGGACACCGGGGCGACCAAGACCACCCTGTTCCGCCAGGCGATCGACCGTCGCCTGCCGGCATGGAGATCGTGGCCGCGACTGAGGGGCCTCGGGGCCCCGACCTTCTCGGGCGACGCGGCCGCCGAAATGGTCCGTGTCCCCCGCCTAGAGATCGGTCCCAGAGAGGGTGGTCTCGGGCGGTCCGGGATGGATGCCGCAGTCATCGACGGAGACCTTCCGGCCACGCTCGCGACCGTGATCGAGGGGCCGGCGGACGGGCTCCTCGGCTACTCGTTCCTGAAGCACTTCCGGGTCGTCCTGGACTACCCTCGGCGGGTGCTCTGGCTGGACCCTCGACACGGCGACGTGCCCGACCGGCCGTGGGAGTACAGCCACCCCGGGATCCAGCTCGAGAGCGTCGGCGGATCGGTCCGGGTGATGTCCGTTGCGGTGGGTTCTCCAGCGGCCCGATCGGGGGTACGAAAGGGCGACGAACTGCTGGCCGTGAATGGCCACCAAGTCGGCGCCGAGGACCTCCTGGAGGTCGGCCGGAGACTCGAGGGGCGACCCGGAACCGAGGTCGTTCTGAAGCTCCGGCGCGGGCGTCGGGAGTGGTCGGTTCGGATGCTCCGCGCCCCCCTTCTCTGACCTCGCGGGCGCGCCTGCTCGAGTCTCGCCACCGACCAGGTGCTCCCTCTTGCCACGAGTCTCCTGCCACGACCAGACCGACCCATTCCCGCCTCAAGACAGGTCAGAATCCACGTCACGATATCTCGTGAACTGAGATCTGTCCGGCTGAGACTGACTCCGACAAGCGAGTGAACAACTCGAAATCGCTGTCACGATATATCGTGAGAATCAACGACGCGACGGATGGCCTCCCGCGGCCGTCGGCAAGGCCCATCGGCGGTCTCCGTCGGCCGCCTCCGCGCCCGCCGGCCCGGCGGACTAGCCGCTCTGAGTGCCCCTGCCGGGTGCTCCACGAAGGTGTACGAGTGTCGGCTGCCGCCTTGCCGACGACTCCCGCGATGCGTCCATCAGTGGTGGCCGGGATGGGGTGCGGCTACTCCCTCGCGATGGTCCGCTCGGCACCCCGCGACCACCCCCCGCGAGCGCCCCAGTGACCACCCCGCCGGACCACCCGAGAGGGTCGGTCGAGCAGGTCGCCGGAGGTCCCTCTCGAAGGTCGGTTCAACACCTCGCGACCGCCCCCGTGACCACCCCGCCGGACCACCCCGCCGGACCACCCGAGAGGGTCGGTCGAGCGGGTCGCCGGAGGTCCCTCTCGACGGTCGGTTCGGCACCCCGAGACCGTCCCAGTGACCACCCCGCCGGACCACCCGAGAGGGTCGGTCGAGCGGGTCGCCGGAGATCACCCTCGACGGTCGGTTCGGCACCTCGAGACCGTCCCCGTGACCACCCCCGTGACCACCCGATAAGGTCGGTCGAGCACGTCGCCAGGGGTCCCTCGCGAGGGGCCGCGTTCCCCCCCAAGACCGCCACTGCGACCACCCCGCCGGACCACCCGAGGAGATCGGGCGGGTGGGGTGGCCGACCAGGGGCCGTGGTCCTCGACCGGGGTCCGGACCGCCGCCGCCGAGAAGGGCAGACCACCGCGCCGGGGACCGTCGCCGGCCGGTGCCCGTCGTCCGGGGAGCCCAGTGCGACGCGACGGGCCGCCCCGGCTCCGGCTCGGGGCGGCCCGCGTTTCTCCGGACCGGTCAGCTCGCCGCGGCGAGGTCCTCGTCGCCAGCGTGGAGGCTCCGGAGCCGATCGGCCACCTTCTCCACCCGGAGCGCGCTCACCGTCTCCACCGAGTAGGGATCGTCCCAGACCAGGTTCCCGCGGAGCCAGACCCTCAATTCGGGGTAGGCCTCGAGCAGGCTCAGCCCGGTCCGCCCCTTCAACTGGCGGACGGCACTCGCCACGCTCTGCGTGGGGCGCAGTCCGAGCAGCAGGTGCACGTGATCCGCGGTGGCGGCGAACTCGACCAGCGTGAAGCCGAGTTCGTCGCTGGTCTGCTGGACCAGGTCACGCAGCGTGCGCACGTGGCGCGCCCGGAGCACCTGGCGCCGGCCCCGCGTGCTCCAGGTGATGGCGTAATGGAGCTGGCTCCGGTACACGGGCTCCCACCGGCCGCGCAGCGCTTCGTTGATCTCAGGGGGGAGGCTGTGGCTCATCTCGCTACCTCCTCGTTCACTGAACATCCGTGCAGTTCGTGCGCACACCTATGGATGCTGCTGGCCCTGCTGGGATTCGACTCCTGTCCTGGGGGGACCGCCGGGGGAGCGGCGGGACGACTAGCCCACCGTCCTCAGCACCCCCGCGACGACGCCGAGGATCCTGAACTCGGAATCCGGCGAGACGCGGATCGGTTCGTACTTCGGGTTCGCTGGCACCAGCTCGATCCGGTCGCCGCGAGGCCGGTAGTACTTCACCGTTGCCTCGTCACCGATGAGCGCGACCACCATCTCGCCGGGCCGCGCCTGGTCGCGCTGACGCACGATCACGACGTCGCCCTCGAGCACGCCGGCTTCGATCATGCTGTCGCCGCGCACGCGCAGGGCGAACGAGTGGCTGGTGTCGCCGAAGACCTCGCCCACGTCGAGCGTGTCCTCGATGCACTCCTCCGCGAGGATCGGCGCGCCCGCGGCCACGCGGCCCAAGAGCGGCACGCCCGCTCGTCGCGGCGAGGAGAGCAGGCTGTTTCCGCGCGAGACCTTTCCGCGGCGCTTCAGGTAACCGGCGCGCTCGAGCATGGTGAGGTAGTAGCGCACGCCGTTGGTGGACGAGATCCCGGTCGCCTTGCCGATCTCGCGGATCGTGGGGGGAAGGCCGTGCTCCTGCTGGAAGCTCCGGATGTAGGAGAGGATCTCTCGCGCCCGGTCGTTCAACATGGCTCGTGCCTCCGTTGACTCCAGTCCGCTGCCGAAACCGACGCCGGCACCCTAGTGCACAAGCGTGCAGGGTGTCAAGGGGGTGATTTACCGCGGAAATCACGGGGTTCCCGGGTTCCCGAAGCGATCATCGACTTCGCGCACCCCGACGTGGTGATTTCCCGCGGAAATCGCGGGGTTCGTGGGGCTCCGGCGACCGGCCGCGGCTCGGCGCCCACATCGAGGACACCCGGTGGCGGGCGGTGACGATGCCGGGACTCCAGCGCCCGGCGCGGCTTCGGCGTCCATTCGCGGTCGGCGGGAGCAACGCCGTGGACACCGCCGGCGTGGCGCACGGTCCGCTGCGGAGACGCGCGGTGCGCGCGATCCCCGTGATTCCAGCACTTGCGCGAGCCGGCCGCGGTGCGGCCGGCGTTGGTCCGCACATTGCGATGGGGCGTGGTCGAGGTCGCGAGACCTCGGAACGACAGACAGGGAGCGGTGGCCGGGCCCGTGGAGGTTGGCCGTTATCGGGGGCCGGTCGGCTGAAGCGACCCGCCCCGCTACCTTGTCGGTCGGGCAATGCGAACGGGCCTGTGACCGGGGAACCGCGTGGCAGGCCCGCAAGCTCGTCCGGCGGGCGCCTGGTCTCCGCGGTCGTCGTCGTTCGATCCGCACACGGCACGCGCGCGATTGCCGCGGGGGCGCCGGGCCGATAGGTTGCCCCGCATGTCCGCCCGCCGCCCGGCCCTCTTCGTCCCCGCCATGTTGCTCAACGTCTTCATCGCCGCGGGCACCTTCCTGATCACCAAGACGACGCTGCGCGAGTTCCCGCCCCTGGTGCTGGCGCTGGTGCGCTTCGTCCTGGCCACTGCGCTGATGTGGCCCCTGGCGAGGCTGCGGAGCCCGCGCCGGCGGCTGGACCGCGCGGACCGCGGTCGCATCCTCCTGCTCGGCGTGCTCGCGATCCCGCTGAACCAGGGGCTGTTCCTCTACGGAATGCGCTGGGCGAGCGCCACGCACGCCGCGCTGCTCTATGCGCTCACGCCGACCTTCATCATCCTCATCGCCGCCGCGGCCGGCACGCGGCCGACGTGGCGCCAGCTCCTTGGCGTTGCGCTCGCCTTCGCCGGGGTGTTCACCCTGTTGCTGCAGCGCGGCCTGCACTTCGATCCGCACTCGTTGCGCGGCGATCTGCTCATCCTCGCGGCGGTGGTGGCCTGGGCGCTCTACCTCTACCTCGGTCGCGGCCCGACCCGGCGCTACGGTCCCCTGCTCGCGACCAGCGAGTCGCTGATCGCCGGCACGCTCGTCTTCCTGCCGATCGGGCTGGTGGCGGCGTGGGGGTTCGACTTCCGCGCCGTCTCCCTCGCCGGTTGGTCCGGCGTGTTCTACCTGGCCTGGCTCACCTCGGGGATCAACTACCTCATCTTCTTCTGGGGCATCGAGCACGTCGGGCCCGCGGCGGTGGCGGTGTGGTCGAACCTGCAGCCGCCCGCGACCGCCGTCCTCGCCTGGACCTGGTTCCGCGAGGCGCTGCCACCCGGCTTCCTGCTCTCGGCGGCGCTCGTGCTGACCGGCGTGTGGATCGCCCAGCGGGCGGAGCCGCGCCCTCCCGACGGTCCCGGGACGGCGGGCGGAGCGGAGTCCCACCGCCGCTGATCGGCGCGGCGGTCGGGCTCGCGGCGCGCCGCCGCCTCGGCTACTCTCCGGCCATCGCCATGACCGACGCCACCGCCACGCCCGCTCCCGCCGCCCGCCTGCGCACCTACGCCTCGTTCGTGCGCTTCGAGCACACGCTCTTCACCCTGCCGCTCATCCTGGCCGGAGTGTTCAGCGCGCCCGGTCCGGCGCTGAGCCTCGGGCGCTGGTTGCTGGTCGCGGTCGCCGCGGTGGGGGCGCGCACCACGGCGATGTCGCTCAACCGCATCATTGACCGGCGCCTCGACGCCCTCAATCCGCGCACGCGCGCGCGCGAGCTGCCGAGTGGGCGGATGAGCTTCGCCGAGGCCTGGGGCCTGCTCGCCGCGGCGGTCGCCGCCTACCTCGCCGCCTGCTGGGTACTGGACCCGGCGGGCCTGCTCTACCTGAAGCTGGCGCCCATTCCCATCATCGTCTTCACCGCCTATCCCTACACCAAGCGCTTCACGCCCTTCTGCCATCTCGGAGTGGGCGCCGGCATGTGCCTGGCGCCGCTGGCCGGCTACGCCGCCGCGCATCCCGATCTGGCGCATCCGTGGGGCGCGGTATGGCTGGCCGCCTTCACGCTGTGCTGGGGCTCGGGCTTCGACATCATCTACTCGACGCTCGACGAGGAATCCGACCGCGCCCACGGGGTACACTCGATGGTGGTCTGGCTCGGGCGGGAACGCGCCCTCGGGGTGTCATCGTGGCTGCACCGCGCCGCCGAGCTGTGCCTGATCCCGGCCATCGCGCGGGTGATGGAGTCGGTGGGCCAGCCGCTGCCGTCGCTGCCGGCCTTCGCGGCGTTCGCGGTGTGGGCGGGCGTCGTGGGCCTGCTGCACCTCGAGCAGAAGTGGGCGGAGGACGTGAACCTCGCCTTCTTCAAGGTGAACGTGTGGGTGAGCGCGGTGGTGCTCGTGCTCGTGCTGGTGGTCCGGGCGATGAGCCGCGGAGGGTTCTGAGATGGCGCGCTACCTGATCGGCATGACCGGCGCCTCCGGCAGCGCCTACGGCGTGGACTTCGTGCGCCGCTGCCCGGGTGAGAAGTACCTGGTGCTCTCGGACTGGGCGCGTCGCGTGCTGCACGACGAGACCGGGCTCGCGCCCGCCGATCTCGAGCCGCACGTGAAGAAGATCTTCGCCGACACCGATCTCGCCGCGCCCTTTTCCTCGGGCAGCAATCGCCACGACGGTCTCGTCATCCTGCCCTGCTCGGTCTCGACGGCGGCGAAGATCGCCGCCGGCATCGCCGACACGCTCATCACCCGCGCCGCCGCGGTCGCGCTCAAGGAGCGCATGCGCCTGGTCGTCTGCGTGCGCGAGACACCGCTCACCGGCATCGCGCTCGAGAACCTGCTGCGCCTCTCGCGCGAGGGGGCGATCATCATGCCGGTCTCGCCGCCGTTCTACCGCCGGCCGGCCACCCTCGACGAACTGGTGGCCGGCTACACCGACAAGCTGCTCGCCCTGCTCGGCGAGTCGTCCGGGCCCGGCTGGCACGAGCAGGAGCTGGAGTGAAGTCGTTCCGCACCCTGGGTGGCTTCCTCGCCGAACTGGAGCGGCGCGGCGACCTGAAGCGCGTCACCCGCGAGGCCGACGGCGACGGTGAGATCGCCGAGATCGCCACGCGCGAGGCGAAGGCCGGCGGCCCGGCGCTGCTGTTCGAGCGCGTGCGCGGCGCCGAGTTCCCGCTGGCGGTCAACGTGCTGGCCGCCGAGCGCCGCATCGAGTGGGGTCTCGGCCGCACGCCGCGCGCGATCGGCGCCGAGCTGGAGGAGATCCTGCACGCGCTGCCGCCGCGGCGGCTCGCCGACCTGTGGGCGCTGCGCGGCAGCGCGATGCGCGCGCTGGCGATGCGCCCGCGCCGCGTGGTGCACGGCGCGGCGCAGCAGTACGCGCTCGGGGCCGACCTCGCGCGGCTCCCGATCCTGCAGCTCTGGCCGAAGGACGGCGGCCGCTTCCTCACCTTCCCGCTGGTGCTCACCGAGCACCCGACGACGCGGGTGCGCAACCTCGGTGTGTATCGCATGCAGGTCTTCGATCCGCGCACCACCGGCATGCACTGGCAGATCGGCAAGGGCGGCGGCTTCCACTACCACGCCGCCGAGCGGCTCGGTCGCGACCTGCCGGTGGCGGTGGCGATCGGGGCCGACCCGGCCACGCTGCTCGCGGCGGTGGCGCCGCTGCCCGAGGGCATGGACGAGACGGCCTTCGCCGGCTTCCTGCGCGGCGCGCCCACGCGCTTCGCGCCGGCGACGCGGCTCGCCATGGACGTGCCGGCGGACACCGAGTTCGTGATCGAGGGCGTGGTGCCGGCGGGCGAGCGCCGGCGCGAGGGGCCGCTGGGCGACCACTTCGCCCACTACTCGCGCGTCGCCGACTACCCGGTCTTCCACGTGCAGAACGTCACCCACCGCGAGCGCCCCGTGTTCCAGGCCAGCGTGGTGGGTCGGCCGCCGCAGGAGGACACCTTCATGGGCGAGGCGGTGGCGCAGATGTTCGTGGGCGCGCTGCGCCTCCTCCATCCCGAGATCCGCGACCTGTGGGCCTACTACGAGGCCGGCTTCCACAACCTGCTCGCGGTCGCGGTCGGCAACCGCTACGCGAAGGAGGCGAAGAAGACCGCGCTGGGGCTGATGGGCACCGGGCAGCTCGCGCTCACCAAGGTGATCGTGCTGGTGGACGAGGACGTGGACGTGCGCGACCGCGCCGCGGTGTTCGGGGCGATCGCGCGGAACTTCGATCCGGCCGAGGACTTCCTGCTCGTGCCCGGCGTGCCGCTCGACACGCTCGACTTCACCTCGTACACCATGAACCTCGGCAGCAAGATGGTGCTCGACGCGCAGGCCAGGCCCGGCCGCGCGGCGTCACCGCCGCCGGCCACCGTGCCCGATCCGCGCGTCTTCGACGAGCGCATCGCCGACTGGCGCTTGGCCTGGGGCGCGATGCTCGTCGTGCAGATGAACGACGTGGTGCCCGACGCCGACACGCCACCGGGCGCCACGCCGGCCTGGGGCCTGGCGGCCGACGCGCCGGCGCCGGAACCGGACGGGACGGCGGCGCGCGAGGTGATCGCGAAGCTGCTGCGCCGGCCCGAGTACGCCGGCGTGAAGCTGGTCGTGGCGGTGAGCCGCGACGTCCCGCTCGACGACGACGTGCTGCTGCTGTGGGGGATCTTCACCCGCTTCGACTGCGCGCGCGACGTGCTGCCGGCGGCGAGCGAGGCGCGCGGAGCCTGGCTGGCGGTGCGTGGCCCCCTGGGCGTGGACGCGACCTGGAAGCCCGGCTACCCCGAGCCGGTGTCCCGCCCCGCCGCGCTGCTCGCTCGGGTGGACGCGTGGTGGGGGAGGGCGTGAAGCCTCGGCACGTCGTGCCGGGGTCGCTCGTTTCCCTCGCTGCCGCGCTCCCACTCCTGTGCGTGGTCGCGCCGGCTCGCGGCGGCGCGGCCTCGCGCTAGTACCGGTTGCCGGTGACGCCCTGATGGATCAGTGACTCGAGGCGGGCCAGTTGATCCGCGCGCAGGGTCACGTTCCGTGACGCCCAGTTCTCCTCCAGGCGTTCGACGCTGCGGGTTCCCGGTATCGCGGCCAGGGAGACAGGGCGTGACAGGAGCCAGGCCAGCGCGACCTGCGCCGGCGTGGCCCCGACCTCGCGCGCGACCTCGGCGACGAGATCGGCCAGACGAGCGTTTCGGGCGAGGGCCTCCTCGGTGAACCGTGGATTCTCCAGCCGCCAGTCCCCCGGTTGCAGGTCGGCCCGCGACCGGATCGCCCCGGACAGGAATCCCCGGCCCAGGGGACTGTAGGCGACGAAGCCGATGTCGAGCCGGCGGATCGTCGGCAGCACGGTGGTCTCGACGTCCCGCGACCACAGCGAGTACTCGGTCTGGAGCGCGCTGAGGGGATGGACCGCGTGGGCGCGGACGATGGTCTCGGGGTCCGCCTCGGACAGGCCGAGGTAGCGGACCTTCCCCTCCCGTACCAGCTCGGCCATCGCGCCGACCGTCTCCTCGATCGGCGTTTCGGGGTCCACCCGATGCTGGTAGTAGAGATCAATGTAGTCCGTGCCCAGGCGCTTCAGCGAGGCGTCGCAGCAGCGTCGCACGTAGTCCGCGCCGCCGCGGACTCCCTGATAGCTGCCGTCCTCGCCGCGGGAGACGCCGAACTTGGTGGCCAGCGTGATCTGCGGGCGCCGTCCCGCGAGGGCCCTGGCCAGCAGCATCTCGTTGGTGAACGGGCCGTACATGTCCGACGTGTCCCAGAACGTGCACCCGAGGTCCGCCGCCCGCTCGAGGACGCGGAGGTTCCGGCTTTCGGAGGAGGGACCGTAGAACTCCGACATGCCCATGCAGCCCAGCCCGATCGCCGGCACGCGCAGGCCCTGGGTTCCGAGCGCGACCTGGTTCATGATTCGAGTGCCTCCACGAGGATCGCCGCGGTTCGCGGACGAGGTGGAAAGGGAGCGTCGCCGCCCCGGACGGCGCCCGCGCGCCGCGGCCGGCCGGCGTCGTCCGAAATCCGGTGGCTGGTGGCGAAGCCCGGGCAGGGGATCTCGCCGTTCGCGGTTGGCGTTCGGGTCTGCATGCGTTCCTCCTCGGGATTCGCCCGACCGGGATCCTACCGGTCGCCGCGTCGCGACGCTTGCCGGTTCCTCCGCACTTCTTGCCCGATCCTCCGCGCTCGGGGAGAATCCCCGGGCCGGCGTGCCGCCGGAATGGGACCGGAGGTCGGAGCATGCCCCTGGAAGAACTCGTCGAAGGTGCTTCCCGCCGACTCCCGGCGCTCGGAGACGGCCGGCAGCGGACCACCGCGCCGCTGGCCGGCCTCCGGCTCTTCGGCCAGGACGCTCCGAGTCCGTTCGAGGCCTCGCTGTACGAGCCGGTGCTGTGCCTGGTCCTCCGGGGCAGGAAACAGGTGTCGCTCGGCGAGCGGACCCTGTCGTTCGGCCCCGGGGAGTGCCTGCTCGTCAGCCACGACCTGCCCGTGCATTCCCGGATCACGAAGGCCCCGTACCTGGCGCTGGTGTTCGCGCTCGACCTCGCGATCATCCACGGGCTCGACGACGAGATCGCGGAGTCGGTACGGGCGGGCGGGCACGCCCGGGCGGCGCTGACGCACCGCGCGGATCCCGGGCTGCTGGACGCCCTGCATCGGTACCTGGCGCTCGCCGACTCGCCGGCGGACGCGAGGGTGCTCGGGCCGCTCGTCGCGAAGGAGATCCACTACCGGCTGCTGGCGGCTCCCTTCGGCGGGATGCTCCGCCGTCTCGTGCGTTACGACAGCCACGCGAGCGCCATCGCCCGCGCCATCGGCCACATCCGCGGCGACCTTTGCTCGCCGATCGCGATCCCGGACCTCGCCCGTCGGGTGGGGATGAGCGCGTCCTCGTTCCACAAGCACTTCAAGACCATCACCTCGACGACGCCGCTGCAGTATCAGAAGGAACTCCGCCTGCTCGAGGCCCGGCGGCTCCTGCGGACGGGCGGTGCCGCGGTCACCACCGCCGCCTTCGACGTCGGCTACGAGAGCCCGAGCCAGTTCAGCCGCGAATACGCGCGCAAGTTCGGCGTGCCCCCGAGCCGGGACGTGACGAGAGGCTGAGCGGGGCGCCGCAGCGGACGACGGAGCCGTCTCGCCCCTCACCGCCGGCGCTTTGGCCGGACCCCGCGGCGGGGCGTCGCGTCGTTCCCGCGATGCGGCGGCGTGCTGAAGTCGCCGGGGCGTCCGCTGCCTGAACCGCATTCATCCGGATACTGAAGAGGTATCCCTTTGCCTTGCGATCGGCTCCCTTACCCTTTCTGGTACGAGAGTGGGCACCGGGCCCACCGAAAGAGGAAGAGGGAAGCGATGCAGAAACCGACCGAGTTCTCCCCGGACCAGCCCGTTCCCGGCGCCTGCGCCGGCGACTGGTTCGCCCATGGCAAGCCGCTGCGCTCGATCTCGCCGGTGGATGGGACACCGATCGCCGAGGTGGCCACCGCCTCCGCGGCGGACGCCGAGAAGGTGATCGCCGCGGCGCACGCGGCGTTCCTCGAGTGGCGGCAGGTGCCGGCGCCGGTGCGCGCCGAGGTGGTGCGCAGGCTGGGCGTGAAGCTCCGCGAACACAAGGAGGAGCTGGCGCGGCTCGTGACCCTCGAGATGGGCAAGATCCTCTCCGAGGGCCGCGGCGAAGTGCAGGAGATGATTGACGTCTGCGACTTCGCCGTCGGGCTCGGCCGACAGGTCGGCGGCCTGACGCTGCCCAGCGAGCGCGCCGGGCACCGGCTGATGGAGCAGTGGCACCCGCTCGGCGTCGTCGGCGTGGTGACGGCGTTCAACTTCCCGGTCGCGGTGTGGGCGTGGAACGCGGCGCTGGCACTGGTCTGCGGTGACACGGTGGTGTGGAAGCCGTCGTCGAAGACGCCGTTGTGCGCGGTGGCCGTGACCCGCATCGCCCAGGCGGTGCTCGCCGAGAGCGGCCATCCGGGCGCGATCCTTTCGCTGGTCATCGGCTCGGGCCGGGACGTCGGCGAGAAGCTCGTCGCCGATCCGCGCCTGGCGCTGGTCTCCTACACCGGCTCGGTCGCCACCGGGCGCCGTGTCGGCGTGAAGGTGCAGGAGCGCTTCGGGCGCCCGCTGCTCGAGCTGGGCGGCAACAACGCGGTGATCGTGACGCCGAGCGCGGACGTGGACAACGCCGTCCAGGCGGTGTTGTTCGGCGCCGTGGGCACGGCGGGTCAGCGCTGCACCTCGACGCGCCGGCTCATCCTGCACGAGAGCATCTACGAGGCGGCCGTGGCGCGGCTGGTGGCGATGTACCCGCGGATCCCGGTCGGCGATCCCCGCGACGCGGAGACGCTGGTGGGGCCGCTGGTGGATGCCGAGGCCGTGGCCCGGATGCAGTGGGCGCTGGCGGCGGCGAAGCAGCAGGGCGGCGCGGTCCTGGTGGGCGGCGAACCGATGGACCTCCCGGGGGGCTGCTACGCGCGGCCGGCGCTGGTCGCGGCGACGCCCGACCTGCCGATCGTCCGCGAGGAGACCTTCGCCCCGATCCTCTACGTGCTGAAGTACCGCACCCTCGACGAGGCGATCGCCATCCAAAACGACGTCCCGCAGGGCCTGTCGTCGGCGATCTTCTCCAACGATCTGATCGAATGCGAGCGCTTCGTGTCGGCGATGGGCAGCGACTGCGGCATCGCCAACGTCAACACCTCGACCAGCGGCGCCGAGATCGGCGGGGCGTTCGGCGGCGAGAAGGAGACCGGTGGGGGGCGCGAATCCGGCTCCGACGCCTGGAAGGCGTACATGCGGCGCCAGACCAACGTGGTGAACGCGAGCGGCCGGATCGCCCTCGCGCAGGGCGTGGAATTCGGACTGTGAGGGCGGCCGCGGGAGCGACGCGGGGCCCGGGAGAGACAGGAGAGAGGCCATGACACTGGGAAGGTTCACGCCGCCCCCTGCCGTCAACGAGCCGGTGCTGTCGTACGCGCCGGGAACGCCGGAGCGCGCGCGGCTCAAGAGCGCGCTCGCGGCGGTCGCCGGGGAGCGCGTCGAGATCCCCGTCGTGATCGGCGGCGAGCGGATCCTCACCGGTGACACCGCCGACCTGCGCGTGCCGCACGATCATTTGCTGGTGCTGGGCCGCTACCACAAGGCGGACCGCGCGCTGGCACTGAAGGCGGTGGACGTCGCGCTGGCGGCGCGCGAGGAGTGGTCGCGCACGCCGCTCGAGCACCGCATGGCGATCTTCCTCAAGGCGGCGGACCTGCTCACCGGTCGCTACCGGGACCGCGCCAACGCCGTGGCCATGCTGTCGCTGGGCAAGACCGCGTTCCAGGCCGAGATCGACGCCGTCTGCGAGCTCGCCGACTTCCTCCGCTTCAACGTGCAGTTCATGCACGAGATCTACGGCATGCAGCCGGAGAACGCGGCCAACACCTGGAACCGCGTGGAGTGGCGGCCGCTCGAGGGGTTCGTCTTCGCCGTCACCCCGTTCAACTTCGCCTCCATCGCCGGCAACCTGCCGAGCGCGCCGGCGATGATGGGCAACACGGTGGTGTGGAAGCCGGCGTCGAGCGCCGTCTACCCGGCGTGGCTGATCCTGCAGATCCTCGAGGAGGCCGGGCTGCCGCAGGGCGTCATCAACTTCGTGCCCGGCTCGGGCGCGGCGGTCGGCGACGCGATCCTCCGGCACCGGGAGCTGGCCGGCGTGCACTTCACCGGCTCCACCGGGACCTTCCGCCACATGTGGCAGACGATCGCCTGCCACATCGAGCCGGCCCGCTACTGGCCGCGCATCGTCGGCGAGACCGGCGGCAAGGACTTCGTCTTCGCCCACGCGAGCGCGGAC
>CAYNPF010000035.1:0-15440 GCA_964398895.1 uncultured bacterium | reverse complement strand
CTCGCCGCGCACGATCACCGGCACCGGCCGCCCGGGGGCGACCTTGTTCTCGGCGCGCAGGTTCCGCACCGCGACCACCAGCTCCTGCAGGAAGCCGACCTGGCGCTCGCTGGCGGCGTCGAACCACGCCTTCTTCGCCCGCGGCCACGCGGCCACCGCCAGCGACGGCCCGTCGTGCGGCAGCGCCTGCCAGATCTCCTCGCTCACGAACGGCATGAACGGGTGCAGCAGGCGCAGGACGCCGTCGAGCACCTTCCACGACACCCAGCGCGCGGTGGTGCGGTCCACCGGGTCGGCGTCGTCGGCCCAGCGCGGCTTGGCCATCTCCAGGTACCAGTCGCAGTACTCGGCCCAGGCGAACTGATACAGGGCGTTCGCCGCCTCGTTGAACCGGTAGGTCTTCAGGTTGCGGGTGACGTTCTTCACCGCGTTGGCGTACCGCGACAGGATCCAGCGGTCGGCCAGCGACAGCCGCAGCGCCGACTCGCGCACCTTCGTCAGGTCCTCGTCGCCGAGGCGCATCTGCACCAGGCGGGCGGCGTTCCAGATCTTGTTGGCGAAGAACTTCCCGGTCTCCAGGCGCTTCTCGTCGAAGAGCAGATCCTGCCCGGTCGGCGTCAGGTAGATGAGGCTGAAGCGCACGGCGTCGGCGCCGTAGCGCTCCATCATCTCGATCGGGTCGGGCGAGTTGCGCAGCGACTTCGACATCTTCCGGCCCTTGGCGTCGCGCAGGATGCTGGTGAAGTAGACGTGCTGGAACGGGATCTCGCCGCGGAACTCGAGCCCGGCCATGACCATCCGCGCCACCCAGAAGAAGATGATGTCGGCGCCGGTGACCATGAGCGAGTTCGGGTAGAAGCGCTTCAGGTCCTCGGTCTCCTCGGGCCAGCCGAGGATGGCGAACGGCCACAGCCACGACGAGAACCAGGTGTCGAGCACGTCGTCGTCCTGCCGCCAGCCCTCGCCGGGCGGACGGGTGACCGAGACCGCCATCTCCTCGCCGCGGTACCAGACCGGGATGCGGTGGCCCCACCAGAGCTGCCGCGAGATGCACCAGTCGCGGATGTTCTCGAGCCAGTGCAGGTAGACCTTCTTCCACCGCACCGGGTAGAACTTGATCTGGCCCTTCTTCGCCGCCTCGATCGCCGGGGCGGCCAGCGGCGCCATCTTCACGAACCACTGCCACGACAGGTACGGCTCGATCGGCGTGTGGCAGCGCTGGCACTGCCCCACCGGCACCGTGTAGTCCTCGATCTTCTCGAGGTAGCCGGAGTCCTGCAGCGCCGCGACCACGCGCTTGCGCGCCTCGAAGCGGTCGAGGCCGCGGAAGTCGCCGGCGTTGTCGTTCATCACCCCGCGCTCGTCCATGACGACCACCTCGGGCAGGCCGTGCCGCTGGCCGGTGAGGAAGTCGTTGGGATCGTGCGCCGGCGTGACCTTGACCGCGCCGGTGCCGAACTTCGGGTCCACCATCTCGTCGGCGACGATGGGGATCTCGCGCCGCACCAGCGGCAGCACCGCGGTCTTACCGACCAGTTTGGCGAAGCGCCGGTCCTTCGGGCTCACCGCCACCGCGGTGTCGCCCAGCATGGTCTCGGGCCGCGTCGTCGCCACGGTCACGAACTGCTTGGAGTCCTTGATCGGGTACTTGATGTACCAGAGGTGGCCCTGGGTGTCGGCGTGGTCCACCTCCTCGTCGGAGAGCGCGGTCAGGCAGCGCGGACACCAGTTCACGATGTAACGCCCGCGGTAGATCAGCCCCTTCTCGTACAGGCGCTGGAAGGTGTGCTGCACCGCGTGCGAGTAGCCGTCGTCCAGGGTGAAGCGCTCGCGCGACCAGTCGGCCGAGATGCCGAAGCGCCGCAACTGCCGCAGGATCAGGCCGCCGTACTGCCCCTTCCACGCCCAGACCTCGCGCAGGAAGTCCTCGCGCCCCAGGTCGTGGCGGCTCTTGCCCTCCTCGCGCAGCTTGCGCTCGACCACGTTCTGCGTGGCGATGCCCGCGTGGTCGGTGCCCGGCACGTAGAGGGTCTCGCGGCCCTCCATGCGCTGCCAGCGCAGCACCACGTCGCGCACCGACTCGCCCAGCAGGTGGCCCATGGTGAGCGAGCCGGTGACGTTGGGCGGCGGGATCGAGATGACGAAGGGCTTCCCGGACGCGACCCGCGGGCGGAAGACCCCCTGCTCCTCCCAGAACGCGTACCAGCGCGCTTCGACGCGGCCGGGGTCGTAGGGCTGCTGGAGGGCTTCGGGGTCGCCTCGCTGCACGGTTGGGCCTCCCGGACGGAGTGGAACGAAGAGCCGGGCGCCGCGGGGGCGCCCGGCGCAGGTCGAGTCTGCGAAGCTAGCACAGCCGCGGAGGCGGCCCCAAACGGGCGACCCGGCGGCGGCCGGGACCTCGCACGGACGCCGAGCCACGCCGCCCGCCTCGTCCTCCGCGGCCCGCCCGCGGCCTCGGGGCTTGCGATTCGGGAATGGCCCGGGCTAGCATCGCGCGTCATGCGACCCCTCCCTCGCTGCGGCGCGGCTCCGTGCCTCGCGCTGGTCGTGCTCCTCGGGGCGGCGAGCGCGGCGGCCTCCTCGCTCGAGTTCCTGCCGGTGGGCGATCCGCTCGTCCCGGAGTTGCGGCTGCTGGAGATCATCGGCCCGCGGGGCACGGCGGAGCGCATCCGACTCCCCCACCTCGGCACGCAGCCGCTGCAGCGCTGCGAGCTGCAGGGCCGCGGCCGGACGTCGGACGTGCCGGCGGCGGCGGCGATCTCGCTCGCCCGCATCGAGCGCGCGCTGGGGCGCGATGCCGCGCCGTGGTTCGCGCCCGACACCGCACACCGCTCGACGCCGAGGTTGTTCGAGGCCGTGAGCCCCGGCGGCGAGCGGCTCGAGCTGTCGGCCGGCGCCGAGGGCGCCTGGCGCGCCGAGGAGCACGGCGAGGAGGACTTCCTCTCCGGCTCCGGCCTGCACGCCCGGATCGGCGCGCAGTTCGACCGCTGGCTGGTCTACTCGCACCTGCTGGCCGGGCGCGTGGACCGCGCCCGCAGCTTCGCCGACCCGATCGTCGCCAACACCGATCTCATCGTCCACACCGAGGAGACCTACGTCACCTACACGGGCGCCGAGGGCCGCTGGGCCGCGCAGTTCGGCCGCAGCCGCTGGCAGTGGGGCCCCGGCGTCGAGGGCACGCTCGTGCTCTCGGGCACGTCGGCGCCGCTCACCGGCCTGGCGATGCAGGCGCACCTGCCCGCCTGGCACCTCGACGCCATCGCCCTGTCGGCCACCGTGCAGGCCACCGCGGGCGAGCAGCTCGCCGCGCACCGGCTCGAGTGGCAGCCGGTCGCGCCGCTGCGCCTCGGCGTCACCGAGGCGGCGCGCTACCACGCCACCTCGTGGCAGCCGCTCTACGCGCTCGGCGCCATCCCCTACGTGCTGGTGCAGCGGCTGATGACCCAAGACGAGCCGACCAGCGACGATCTGCGCAACAACGTGCTGTTCGGGCTCGACGCCGCCTGGCGCGTCGCCCCCGGCACGCGCGTCTACGGCGAGCTGCTGGTGGACGACCTGCACGCCCGCACCGCGGCCAACCCCGACAAGTACGGCTGGCAGCTCGGCTGGGAGGGCGTGGGCATGATCGGCGCCCGCCGGCTGAGCTGGGGCGGCGAGTGGACGCGGCTGAGTCGCTACGTCTACACCTCGTTCTTCGGCCGCGGCTACGCGGCGCAGGACCGGCCGCTGGGCTTCCCCGACGGCCCCGACTCGCGGCGAATCGCCCTGCGCACGGCCGTGGACCTCGACCCCGACTGGCAGCTCCTCGCCCGGGTGAGCCGCACCGACCGGGGCGAGAACGACCTCGAGGAGGCCTACGTGCCCGGCTCGCCCCACGTGGACACCGGCACCTTCGAGGGCGTGGTCGAGAAGACGCGCGACGTGCAGGCCGGGCTGCGCTGGTGGCCGGCGGGCGGCGTGGACCTGCGCGCGCTCGGCGGCTGCCGCTGGGTGGACGACCTCGGCCACGTCGCCGGCGCCACCGCGCGCCACCTTCACGTGACACTCGAAGTCCACCTCCTGCGCTGAGGCCGACGTGAGCCCTTCGCCCGACACGTCCGCCCCCGCCCCCGACGGCCGCCGCGGCCTGTTCGCCCTGCTGGGCCTGGGCGTCCTGCTGCGACTCGCGCTGATCTGGTCCGGCGCCTGCGACAACCGCGTCGTCGCCGACGACGCCTTCTACTACTTCACCATCGCGCGCCACGTCGCCGCCGGGCTCGGCGTCACCTTCGACGGACTGGGCGCGACCAACGGCTTCCACCCGCTCTGGCTGCTGCTGCTCACCCCGATCTTCGCCCTGGCCCGCGCGCTGCACCTCGGCCCCTGGGTCGCGGTCCACCTCGCCCTCACCGTCTGCGCGCTGCTCGACGTGGTGACCGGCCTCGTGCTGTGGCGGCTGCTGCGCCGGCTCGGCGCCCCGCGCGGAGCGCACTGGACCGCGGCGGTGTGGTTCCTCTCCCCCTTCACCGTGCTGCTGTCGCTGCGCGGGCTGGAGAGCGCGCTCAACGTCATGCTCTTCGCCGTCTGGCTGGCGGCGCTGGCCGCCGCCCTCGGCGACCGCGCTCCCGACGCGCGACGCGGGCTGACCGTGGGACTGGTCACCGGCGTGGCCTTCCTCGCCCGCACCGACAACGCCCCGCTGCTCGGCCTGGCGCTGGCGTTCGCCACGCTCGCCGTCGTGGTGGCGCGGCCCCAATCCGGCGCGCCCCGGCCCTGGCGCGGCGGGATCGCGTTCCTCGTCGTGGCCGGGCTGGTCACCGCGCTGCTGGCGCTGCCGTGGTTCCTGTGGAACCTCGGCACCTTCGGCACGCCCTGGCAGGTGAGCGGCGCGGCCAAACTCGCCAATCCGCAGATCTTCGGCCACGTGCCCGCCGACTGGCCCAACCGCCTGCGCTTCCTCGTCGCCGCGGTGTGGGTGCCGGCCTACTTCGTCGCCGGCGAGACGATGAAGCAGCGCCCCGCCTACACGGCCGTGGCCACCGGCCTCTGGGTCGTCCTCGGCCTGCTCCTGCCCTTCCTGGTGCGCGCGCTGTGGCGCCCGCGCGCCGCCGCGCAGCTCGCGGTGGCCGTGGCGCTGGGCGTCTACCTGCTGGCGCACGCGCTCGTCTACGTGCTGCTGCTGCGCACCTACGTCGTCTGGTACGCCACCGTGCCGGTGCTGGTGCTGATCGTGCTGTTCGCCGGCCTGGCCGGGGAGCGCCTGCTCGGGCTCCTGCCGGCGGCGGCGCGGGGCGCGGCCGCCGGGCTGGCGCTGCTGGCGGCGGCGGCGATCTTCGGCCAGTACTTCCACGCCACGCACCTGGTGCCGCGCGGCGAGGAGAAGACGGTGCGCCCGATCCTCGAGAAGATCGTCCGGCAGGCGCCGGGAACGCGCACCATCGGCATCTTCAACGCCGGGGCGGCGGGCTACTTCGCCCCCGAGGTCGGACCGATCACCGTGGTGAACCTGGACGGGCTGGTCAACAACGAGGCCGTGCGGGCCTGGCGGGCGGGCGACTACCTCGGCTACCTCGAGCGCGACGTGGACGTGGTCATCAACGACGCCAACGGCGCGCTGAACTTCCTGCTCGGCGGTCCCGGCGGTCGGGCGCGCTTCGACGCGCGCTACCCGCGCTGGCCCAACAGCGCCCTGATCTGCGGCCCGATGCCGCAGCGGCCGGCACGCTGAGCCGAATCGGCCGCACCCGGACCGGGCGCGGCGCCGCGGCCGGCTAGCGCAGCGGCCTGCCCCCGGTGCGGCGCGACCAGGCCACCGTCTCGACCAGCCCGTCGTGGAAGCTGGTGCGCGGCTGCCAGCCCAGCACCTCGCGGGCGCGGCCGGCATCGAGGTAGATGCGCTGCACCTCGCCGGGCCGCGGCGCCTCGTGGATCGGCTCTCCCTCGAACGCCAGGATCCCGCGCAATTCGCGGAAGATGTCGTTGACCGAGGTGGCCACGCCGGTGCCCAGGTTCATCATCCCGCCGCTGCCGCGGCTCAGCGCCAGCTCGTTGGCCTCGACCACGTCCATCACGTAGAGGTAGTCGCGCACCTGCTCGCCGGTGCCGAAGATCCGCGGGCGCTTCCCCTCCAGCATCAGCCCGATGAAGATGGCGTTCACGCCCGCCTCGCCGTGCGGGTTCTGGCGCGGCCCGTACACGTTCGGGTAGCGCAGCACCGTGTAGTCGAGCCCGTGCAGCAGCTTCCACAGGTAGAGGTAGTGCTCGAGCGTGTGCTTGCTCACGCCGTACGGCGCCTCGGGATTGACCGGGTGCTCCTCGGTGGCCGGCAACTGCCGCCCCTCGCCGTAGAGCGCCCCGCCCGTCGAGCCGTAGACGAACTTGCGCACGCCGTGCCGCCTGCAGGACTGCAGCAGGTGCAGGGCACCGATGATGTTGGTGCCCGCGTCGAACACCGGATCGTCCACCGAGCGGCGCACGTCGATCTGCGCCGCATGGTGATCCACCACCTCGGGCCGGAAGACGGCGACGCAGCGCTCGACCGCGGCGGCGTCGGTGAGGTCCACCTCGAAGAAGCGGGCGGCCGGGTTCAGCAGCGTGCGGAAGCCGGAGGAGAGGTTGTCGAGCACCGCCACCTCGTGACCGCGCTCGACGAAACGGTCCACCACGTGCGAGCCGATGAAGCCCGCGCCCCCGGTCACCAGGATCCGCATCCTTCCCTTCCTCCCCTGTGGCGCCGCGCCTCAGACCCCGGTGCCGACTTCCACCAGCGTGGAGCGGCGCTCGGCCTGCACGCGTCTCATCCACAGCATGAAGCGCAGACGGTCCCGCACTTCCGGGTCCCAGTCCAGCGGCGGCGGCGGCCCCTCCGGAATCGCCACCGGCTCCGGCACCGGGAGTTCGGCGAGCCGAGGCTCGCCGGCCACCGGGCCCGCGGCCCGCTCGGGCTCGACCTCGTTATCGGCGGCTGCGGCGGCGGCCTCCATCGGTGCCACGGGCGGATCGTGGAGCGGAGCGGACGCCGGCGCGACGCCCTCGGGTTCCACCTGCATCGCCCGATCCAGGTTCAGGTGGATGAACGGGATCCCCAGCCGCTCCGCGAGGGCCACCGCCCGGCGCGGCAGGCGATCGCCCGGCTCCGCCCACCAGGCCTCGAGCACGCGGCCGCCCAGCGGCAGCGCGGCCGCGCGCGGCGTGCCCACGCCCACGGCGAGGATCACGCGGTCGAAGTGCTCCGCCGCCTCCTCGAGGACCGCGCTCAGGTCCTGCCAGTGCCCGACCACGCCGCAGCGGCCGCGGCTGAGCAGGTGGACACCCGCGCTGCCCGTCCCCTGGACGGCGCCCAGCAGCGGCACCTCGCCCTCGAGGCAGTCGCTCAGGCCCCACCGCGCCTCACCGCCGAAGTGCTCGTGCAGCCGCAGGTCCTGGCCGGCGTCCACCGCCAGCACGCGCTCGCCGCGCCCGGCGAAACCGCCCGCCAGCGTCCGCACGCCGAAGGCGACGCGCTCCGCGTCGGGACCGCTCACCACGTGCAGCCAGCCCAGCTCCGAGCGCCACGCCGCCTCCGCGTCGCGCCCCATCCGCGGGGCCGTGAGCCCCGTGACCACGACCGCCGGCCCCGGCTCCCGGCGGCGACGCCGCGGCAGCCCGAGCGCGAGTCCGCACAGCCCACCCAGCAACGCGCCGGCGCCGAGCAGGGCCATCCAGGTGCCGGTGACCGGCACGGGGTCCACGTTCTCCTGCCAGCGGCCGCTCACGAAGAAGACGGCGGCGGGATCGGGCGCCAGCCGCTCCAGCCACAGCGCGCGATCGAAGGCCAGCGCCGGCACCAGCGCCGCCTGGGACTCGCTCAGCCCGGCCTCGAGCCGACGCTCGATGCCGTCCAGCTCGCGGGCCCGGGCGCGCTCGTGCCAGCGCCAGACCGCCTCGAGCTGGGCGTACGAGGCGATCGCCGGGTGCGCGGCCACGCTGCGCAGCCACTGGCCCTCGGCCGCCGCGCTGGCGGCCAGCGCCGAAGCCAGCGAGTCCGGGCGGACCGCGAGGGCGAGGCGCGACACCCGCGCCGACGCCGCCTCGACGCGGGCCCGGGCCCGGTCCGCGGCCGGGGACGAGGGCGGCGCCGTCGCCGGCACCGCGGGATCGAGCAGCGCCATCAGCAGCAGGCGGCCGCGCACCAGCGCCGCCGCGCGCGTCGCCCGCGCCAGCCACGGCTCGCTCTCCAGCCGGCCCCGGCGCCACTCCGCCCGCACCGCCGCGCGGCGCGCCACGCCGGCGCCCAGTCCGCTCAGGCGCGCCTGCTGCAGCGCCGCCGCCAGCGCGCGGGTCTCCTCGGCGCGCGGACCATGCACGACCAGCAGCGTGCGCTGGCCGTCGTGCACGCAGCGCACCTGCTCGCCCGGACGCGGCGCGCGCGGCCACTCGGACGCCGCGGGCGGGCCGCCGTCCCAGGCCACCCGCACCTCGTAGCGCGGCCAGGGACCGGGGGGAAGGTGCTGCACCAGGAGGGCGGCGAGGACGAGGCCGGCCGCCATTCCGGCGGCGGCAGCCCGAACGAGGCGCCGCCCGGTGACGGGCGGACGCGACGGGGCATCGCGATGGATGGCGTCGTCCCTGGCGCTCATGAGGGTCCTGGTCTCGCAACCACGGCCGTCTTCGGCCGGTTGCGTCGAAGTTAGTCGCGCGGACCGGGAACGGTCAAGGCCCCACCGTGCGCACCGTCGGCGGGGCCCCCGTCAGGCCGCGTCGGCCGGCGGCGCGGCGACCACGTCGTCCGGTGTCGCCGGCGACTCCTCCGCCAAGGCCGGGGTGCCGACGGCGCGGCGCGCGTCGGCCCGAGGCAGCAGGAAGTAGAAGCAGCTCCCCTCGCCCGGCGTGCTGTCCACCCCGATGGTCCCGCCGTGCTGCTCGATGATGCCCTTGCAGATCACCAGGCCCAGGCCGGTCCCCCCCACCTTGCGGGTCGAACCGCTGTCGAGCTGCGAGAACTTGCGGAAGAGCTTGGGGATGTCGGTCGGGGCGATGCCCTCGCCGTTGTCGCACACGCTGACCCGCACCATCGGGCCCTCGGTCGTGGCCCGCACCTCGATGCGGCCCTCGGGCGGCGAGAACTTGATGGCGTTGGAGAGCAGGTTCGTCACCACCTGCGCGATGCGGTTCGAGTCCATCAGCAGCTCGGGCAGGTCCGGCTCGAACGTGCTGTCGAGGACGATGTGGCGCTCGCCGATCAGCGTGCGCAGGTTCTGCACCGCCTGGCGCACCACCGGCTCGATGGCCTCGACCTCCATGTTCATCGGCAGCGAGGCCGATTCGAGCTTCGAGAAGTCGAGGATGTCGTTGATCAGCACGAGCAGGCGTTCGGCGTTGGCGTGGGCGATGCTCAGCAGCTTCGCCTGCTGCTCGGTATTGGTGAAGTAGCGGTCGTCGGTGAGCAGCTCGATCGCGCCCTTGACCGAGGTCAGCGGCGTGCGGATCTCGTGGGAGACCACCGCCACGAACTCGGACTTGAGCCGGTCGAGGACCCGGGTGTGCTCGTAGAGCCGCGAGTTGTGCAGCGCGACGGCGGCCTGCGACGCGTAGAGCTCGAGGAAGGTCCCGTCCGCCTCGGTGAAGCCGCCCGGCTTGTCGAGCAGGACCAGCAGACCGAAGACCTGCTGCTCGGTGGACAGCGACAGCGGCAGCGCCATCAGCGACTCGAACCGCAGATCCGGCAGCAGCGGCAGCTCCACCGCGTACTCGGCGGTGGCGGTGCGGCGCACCGTGTGGTAGTCGGGGTGGTCGAAGCCGATCGCCCGCTCGGCGGCGAAGAAGTGGACGCGTTCCGCCTCGCCGTGCGGCACCTCCAGGCCGTGCGCGGTGGCCAGGCGGCATTCCTCGGTCTCCTCGACCCGCAGGTAGATCACCGCCGCGCGCGCCCCCGCCAGGTCGGCCGCCTTGGTGGCCACGGTGACGAGTCGCGGGCTCAGCTCGAGGTCGGCGCTGATCTCCTTGTTGACCTCGTAGAGCGTGGTCATCTGGTAGGTGGCGAGGCGGACCTGCTCGCGCAGCTCCTGCTCGTGCCGCGAGAGGATCTCGTTCTTCCGGCTCAACTCCGCGACCAGCTCCCGGTTGATCGCCCGCAGCCGGCGGGTGGCCAGCGCCCGTTCGACGCTGCCCTGCACGTCGTCCAGCTCGAAGGGCTTGATGATGTAGTCGTAGGCGCCCTGGCGCATCGCGTCGATGGCCACCGCCGTGGTGGTCTCGCCGGTGATCAGGATCACCACCGTCTCGGCGTCGTTCTGGTGGGCGAAGCGCATCACGTCGAGACCGGTGCGCCCCGACATGTTGAGGTCGGACAACACGATGTCGGGCCGGAACTCGGGGATCCGCGCCACCGCGGCGTCGCCGCTGGCGGCCACCTCGATCTCGTAGCCGAGCGAGGCCAGGAACTCCTGGAGCAGATCGGTGACCGTGGCCTCGTCGTCCACGACGAGCAACCGCGCCGGCGGCCCACCGTTCACGACGGACGCGCCCGGCTGCGCCAGGTCCTGCGCGGAGCGCGGCCGATCCTGGTCAGTGAACATGGGGCACCTCGGTGCCGACGGCACTGCGTCGGCCGGACTTGGCGCCGAGCGCCAGCGCGCGCTCGACCCCGGTCATGAGCTCGACATCCTCCAGCCCGTCGCGCGGACTGGAGGCGACCCCGGCGACCGCCGCCAGGCGGCCGACGCGGGCGAAGTGGTGATCCTCGAGGGCGTGCCGCAGGCGCTCGGCCACGCGGAGCGCGGCGCCCGGTTCGGTCTCGGGGAGCAGCACGGCGAAGCGGGCGCCCGACAGCCGCGCGAGCACGTCGGTGTCGCGCAGGACCAGACGCAGGACCAGCGCGGCCTCGGCCAGCGCGGCGCGGGCGGGGCCCGCCCCGTGACGCCGGACCAGTTCGGCGAAGCGTTCGAGGCGCAGGGCCACCACCGCCAGCGGCGCGCCGTGCCGACGGACGCGGGCCAGTTCCTCGCCGAGCCGCTGGTGGAAGGCACGGGCGTCGGGCAGGCCGGTGGCGGTGTCGCGCCCCGGCTGGCGCCGCAGCCGCTCCAGCTCGAAGCGCGCGCCGAGCGCGGCCCCCAGCGCGCCGGAAGCGGCACGCACCAGGCCGAGCTGCGCGGGCGACCAGGGCCGGCCCGGGCGGGCGAGCAGCTCGAGCGTCCCGACCCGCTCGCTGCCCTGCAGCAGCGGCACGGTCAGACAGTCGCGCAGGTCGCCGACGCCGACGTTCCAGTTCCCCTGGGCCTTCCACGGCTCGATCTCACCGGCGGGACCGCGGGCCCGCAGCAGCACGGCATCGCAGTCGAAGGCCTGGCGCAGGCCGGCCAGCGCGCGATCGAGCGCGCGCGGATCGGTCATCGCCGAGAGCAGGGCCTCGCAGGCCTGCCAGAGCGCGTGCGAGGCACGGCGCCGCTCGCGCTGGGCCCCCTGCGGATCGGCGGCGCGCACCGCGACCGCGGGCGCCTCCCCCGTCGTCTCCAGCGTGGCGTGACCGCCGCCGGAACGAGGCTCAGGCCGCACGCGACACCCCCTCCTCGGCACCCTCGGTCGCGACCAGCGCGGTCTTGAGGGCGTTGAGCCTCAGCGCGGCCTCGCGGATGCGGTCGGACTCGCGCAGCACCACCTCCAGCCGATCGCGCACGCCCGGCGTGGTCGCGGCCGGCCCCATCATCAGGAGCTGGGCGTTGCCCCGCACGCCGACCAGGGCGTTGTTGATGTCGTGGTGCACGCGGAGCTGCTGGGTCAGCGCGTCGGTCCAGTCGCGCTCCCCGCGCGACCAGTCCACCATCGCCTCGCGCAGCCGGAGCGCGGCCTCGGACATCCCGGCGCCCTCCAGCTCGCCCACCGCCGTCCGCACGGCGTCGCGCAGCGCCCCGTGCGGCCGCAGCGGCAACAGGATCTCCCGCCGCTGGCCGCTCACGCCGCCTTCTCCTCGCCGGCCAGGGCCCGACCCAGGCGCAGGCGCAGGCGGGACATGGCCCGGGTGTGGACCTGGGAGACGCGGGATTCCGAGATGCCCAGGGTGCGGCCGATCTCCTTGAGCGTGAGGTGCTCGTAGTAGTAGAGCGCGACCACCAGCCGTTCCTGCTCGGGCAACTGGTCGAGGGTCCGCAGCAGCACCAGCCGCGTCTGCTCCTCCTCGAGCCGCACGTCCATGTCCACGGCCCGCGGATCGGCGAGATGGTCGCCGAGCGTGGTGGTCTCCTGGTCGTCGCAGGAACGCACCTCGTCCAGCGAGACCAGCACCGCCCCGCGGACGTGGTCGAGCAACCGGTAGAAGTCGGGACGCGTCATCTTGAGCTCGCGCGCCAGCTCGTCCTCGGAGGCGGCCCGGCCGAGCTTCTGGTCGAGCGCCCGGGTGACGCCGTCGAGGTTCCGTGCCTTGCGGCGCATCGAGCGCGACACCCAGTCGAGCGCCCGGAGCTGGTCCAGCACCGCGCCCTTGATGCGCCATACCGCGTAGGTCTCGAACTTGACGCCCTTGCGCCGGTCGAACTTGGCGTGGGCGTCGAGCAACCCCAGCACGCCCGCCGAGTAGAGGTCCTCGTGGTCCACGTTGCGCGGCAGCGTGGACGCCACGCGCTCCACCACGTGACGGACGAGCGGCGCGAAGCGGCGCAGCAGGTCCTCCTTCGAGTAGGTCACCGGGTCCGGCACCGGCAGCAGGTGCAGGTTCGCCGGCAGCGCGGCCGGCGTGCGGGCGCCCGGGTTCGGGGCGGCCGGGCGCGGCGGCGCGGCGGCGGGCCCCCGGCTGCGGGGGGCCGTGGCACTGCGGGTGGTCGCGGTGCGCGAACGGGCGGGGGCGGCGGGGCGGGCCATGTTCGCTCTCCTCAGGCACCGAGCCGCTGACGGGAACGGCGTGTCCCCGCCACCAGGCGCTCGGGTTCATGGATGTCGGCTTCGGGATCGGACGGCGGAGCCCACAGGCGCCCGGCCAGGGCCCGGTAGGCGGCGGCGGCCGGCGACTGCGGGAAGGCGGTGACCACCGGCTCCTGGCAGCGCACGGCGCGGGGGATCGCGGGGTCGTCGGGGACGGCACCCCACGAGTCCACCTCCAGGCGCAGGAAGCGGCGGGCGACGAGCTGGATGCGGTGGGCGGTCTCCTCGGCCTCCTCCGGGCTGGCGGCCTGGCTCACCACCAGGTGCGGCGCCCGGCGGATGCCCTGGGCGTTCAGCACCTTGATGAGGCCGTAGGCGTCGGCGAACGCCGGCATCTCGGGCGTCGTCATGACGATCACGTCGTCGGCGGCGAGGCAGAGCGCCAGCGCGTCGCGGGACACGCCGGAGGCGGTGTCCATGATCACGAGGTCGGCGTCGCCCTCGAGCGTGCCGACCCCGCGCAGCAGGAACTCGCGCCGGTAGTCGTCCAGCTCGGCCAGCTCGGGCACGTCGGAGGCGGCGGGGATGAGCCGCACGCCCGCCGGTCCCTCCACGACGATCTCCTCGAGCACGCGCTCGCCCTCGAGCACGTGCTGCAGGTCGTAGCGCGGGTGGACGCCGAGCAGCAGATCCAGGTTGGCCTGGGACAGGTCGGCGTCGAGCAGCAGCACGCGCGCTCCGCGCTGGCCGAGGGCCACAGCGAGGTTCGCGCACAGGTTGCTCTTGCCCACGCCACCCTTGCCGCTGGCCACGACCAGCGTACGCACGCCGGGACGCCGCCAGTGGACCGGGTGGTCGGTCGCGTCGGCCGGGCGGTCGCCGGCGGCGCCGGGCACGACCCGGAGCGGGCCCGCCGGGGCCGGTCGGCGACGCGCGTCGCCGGGAGTGCGTCCGGAGGCCATCAGTGTCCCCGCCCCGCGTGACTGCGCGCGGGACGCAGCGGCTCGAGGGCGAACAGCGCCGCCAGGAACTCCCAGTAGCGCAGCTCCTCACGACAGTGCCGCAGCGCCCCGTCCAGCCCCAACCGCGCCAGGCGCCGCTCCTCCTCGCGCAGCGACGCCAGAGCGGCGTGCGC
The DNA here is from genome assembly GCA_964398895.1 of uncultured bacterium. Lineage (GTDB taxonomy): Bacteria > Eisenbacteria > RBG-16-71-46 > RBG-16-71-46 > RBG-16-71-46 > JANXPZ01. The sequence continues at coordinate 1,495 of CAYNPF010000035.1, read as the reverse complement.
CTCGTCGAGACGGCCGGCGGGCGAGACGGGCATGGGACGATGCGTATCCGAGCGGGTGGTGACGGCGGCACGACGACTCATGACGCCCTCCGCAGACGTGCGGTCGGAGTGGAGAAGCGCGGCGCCGCGGCCGGCGACGCCGGGGTGCGGCTGCAGCCGCGCAGCGACAGGCGGAGCTGCGACAACAGCGAGGCATAAGCCCGCTCGATGCGGGGCGCCGGGACGCCGAGCACGCTCGCGGCCTCGGCCGGAGTCAGGCGCTCGAACAGCAGGAGGGCCAGCAGCACGCGCTCGCTCGCGGCGCAGGTGCTGAGGGCGCGGGCCACGGCCGCGCGCCGATCGCGGCGCGGCACCGCCACGGGGCGGCGCGTCTCGGGCAGGACGGACAGGCGCGCGCTCATCACGCCACCCGACGGCGTCGGGCCGCCGTCTCGCGCAGGGCGGCACGCTGCAGCGAGCGCCGCACGGTGCGCCGCAGCGCGTCCATGGCGAAGGGCTTGGTGAAGCACTCGGCCACGCCGGCCGCCGCGAGGTCGTTCATCGTCTCCTGGGTGCCGTAGGCCGTGACGACGATGACGGGCTGCGCGTTCCGGCTGCGCGCCAGCTTGCGGGCGAAGTCGAGACCGCTCATGCCCGGCAGGCGGAGGTCGGTGATGACGAGGTCGCTCTGCCCCCGCTGCAGCCAGCTCCATGCCTCCTCGGCCGTGGCGAAGGTGTCAATGGTGAAGCCGTCGTCCGAGAGACCCTCGGCCAGCGCCCAGCTCGTGCCGGGCTCGTCTTCGATGATCAGGATGTGAGGCATGGGGACGGTTCTCCTCCGGGACGGGGGCAGCGGATTGCAGCCTGCGTGCCAGCGGGGCATCCGGCACGGCCGCGGCCTCGAGGCCCCTCCGCGTCGGGGGACCCCGGGGGCGCGGGAGCGCTCCACCTCGTTCCGGGGAAGTGGATTACGCGCCCGGCGGTCAGCCGAACGAGGGCCCGCCCGGGGCTCCGCGTGGGAATCCCGGGGCGCCAGGGCGTCCCCCCTCTAGGGTCGCCGTGCAGATTGCCCGCCCAACCTCGTTCCGCCGGGCAGCGGGCCTGACCGCTTCCTGACCGCCGGTTCCGGCCCCCGGCCGCGGCGGCCGCGCCCACGCGAAGGGCCGCGCCCCCACCGCCGCCGGCGGTCGGGACACGGCCCGGGGAACGGGGTGCGCGGGCTAGCTGTCCGCGACGCCCTCGTCGGTGTCGTCGCCCAGCGCGTACTCCTTGAGCTTGGTGCGCAGGGTCTGGCGCGAGATGCCGAGCTGCTTCGCGGCCAGGGTCTTGTTGCCACCGCAGACCGACAGCGCGTGCTGGATCGCCAGCTTCTCGACCTCGGCCAGCGGCCTCACCACGCCGGGCGGGAACACGCCGCCGCCCGTCGCCGCCACCGCGCCCTCCGCCGGCCGTCCGCGCAACTCGGCCGGCAGGTGCTCGACGCGGATCTCGTCCTCGGCCTCCAGCAGCACCACGC
>CAYNPF010000034.1:0-15473 GCA_964398895.1 uncultured bacterium | reverse complement strand
GGAGCAGCACCGCGAGACTGAACGCCAGCCCGACGGCGAACACCGTCGAGTTCTCGTAGCGGATGCCAAGTTCGCGGCTCAACCACACCAGCAGCGGCGTCGAGAAGCCGAGCCCAGCCACCACGATGGTCGAGATCACCCATAGCAGGGAGTACTCCTCGGAGAGCCGGCGCCGCCGGACCAGGTCCAGCACGTAGAGGGCGAGCAGGACCGCACCGATCGCGACGACGATCTGGGTACGGGACAGGAAGACCATGGCAGGCTCCTCAGGGTCGCGCCGGCCGCTGCAACAACGCCATCAGCGAGGCCAGCAGGTTCTTGTAGGGGTAGTACAGCGACTTGCCGAGCGTGTAGAAGGAGCGCCCCGCGCACCGCTCGCGCATCCTCACCGGCACCTCCGCGAGGCGGAACCCGATCCGCCCCAGCCGGATCAGCAACGGCGCGTCCGGGAAGTCCCACGGGAAGTCGTGCTGGCAGACCTCCATGACCGGGCGTGCATAGGCCCGGAAGCCCGAGGTCGTATCGGTGATCGGCGTGCCCAGCGCGACGCTGACCAGTCCGGAGAACAGCACCATGCCCACGCGGCGCGCCAGTGGCGCACGGTAGCCGGAGCTGTGGACGTAGCGGGAGCCGATGCTCACGTCGCAGCGCCCGGCCCGGACCGGCTCGAGCAGCGCCTCCAGGTAGGCCGGATCGTGCTGGCCGTCGGCGTCGAACTGCACCCCGATGTCGTAGTCGTGCTCGATCGCCCAGCGGAAGCCGGTCTGCAGCGCGCCCCCCACACCGAGGTTGAACGGATGGCGCAGGACATCCACGCCGCGCTCGCGGGCGGCACGGGCCGTCGCGTCGCGCGAGCCGTCGTCCACCACCAGGCAATCGAGCCCCGGGGCCACCGCCGCCAGTTCCGCCAGCGTGCGCGGCAGGCTCTCCTCCTCGTCGTGGGCGGGGATGATGACGAGCACGCGTGGTCCACTCATGCCGACCTCCGCCCGCCGGCCGCGCGCTCGAGGACGCCCATCCCCAGCACCGCGAGGTCCCGCAGCCGCCCGGCCCAGCCCCGCCCCAGCGGCATCGCCGCCAGCTTGTCCTGGTCCTCGTGCTGCAGCAGTCGGGTGGCGAACAACGCCAAGCCGCCCAGCAGCACGACGCCGACGTGGAGCGGAACCTGCACGAAGCCGTGGACAAACCGCTCGGCCACCACCACCAGCCCCGCCAGCGACAGCAGGAGCGCTGCCGCCACCAGCGCCGACCGCGCCCGCGCGCCGCGCCCCTCCGGCATCAGCCGCGCCGTCAGCGCCACCGCCAGCGCATAGGACATCACCGCCCCGACCAGGTTGGCCCACGCGGCGCCGATGATGCCGAAGGGCAGCACGAGCAGGAAATAGGCTCCGAACTCGCTCACGAACTTGACCAGTGCCAGCACCATCACGGTCCCCGGCCGGCGCATCGCCTGGAACAGCATGGTGAGTGGCTGCTGCGCGGTGCGGGCGGTCGGCACCAGCGCCAGCACGCGCAGGATGGGGATGGCCGGCTCGAACATCGGGCTGCCGACGAGCAGGATGATCTCCCGCGCGAACACGAAGATGCCCACCGAGACGGCGCAGGCGAACGCCTGGATGACGCGCTGCCCCTGGTCGAAGACGAGCTGCATGCGAACGCGCTCCTCGCGGGTCACCAGGTGGGTGAGCGAGGGCAGCATCGCCACCGGCAGGGCGTTTGCGACTTCGTTGAAGCGCTCGATGGTCTGGTAGGCGAAGGTGAAGTAGCCGAGCGAGGCGGCGTCGAACAGCTTGCCGAGGATGAACTTGCCGAGGTTCTGCCCGGACAGGAAGGTGATGCGCCCGCCGAGCAGCGGCATCGTGTAGCCGATCATGTCCCGGAACAGGTCGCGCCACGAGCGGCTCGCCGCTGCCGGCTCGTCGTCGGCGACCTTGTTCAGACCGCGCATCGCCAGCACGGCCTGGGCTAGGGCCAGCAGCACGGTCAGCGCGCTCAGTCCGACGGCCAGCGACACCAGGCCGTGCCGGGACCACCACAGCACGCCAGCCAGCACGGTCTTGGCGACGTGGAAGGCCACCGACAACAACGAGACGAACCGAAACTGCTGCGTGCCGAAGAGCGTGGCCCGCCCGGTGGTCGCGAGACCGTCGCACACCACCATGGCCGTGAGCACCGGCACCAGCACGCGCAGCTCCGGCATGGCGAAGAAGCGCGCGATCCACGGGGTGATGGTCAGCAGCACGCCGCCGGCCAGCAGGCCGAGGCCGAGCTTCACACCCAGGGCCAGCAAGTGCGCGCGACGCAGCGTGCGGCGGCGGCCGTTCGCCTGGTACTCGGCCGCGTAGCGTTCGAGGAACATCTCGAAGTTGCCGGTGGCGGTGGTGGCGAATCCGACGCTGGCCAGCGCGATGGTCATGACACCGAACTTGGTCGGCCCCAGCCACCGCAGCAGCAGCACCGAGTAGGCCAGCCCCGAGACCAGGGCCGCGACCTTCTCCGCGCCGAGCCAGAACGCCCCCCGCGAGACGAACTGCGCGATCTCACCGGACTTCATCGCCCCCCCTGCACCCAGTCCAACTCCGCCTCCAGGAACGCGCGCACATCGGCCAGGTGGCTCACCGTCGCGGGAATCGGATGATCACAGGCCAGCAACGCCGCCATGTCGGGGTGCTCCGCCGCGTAGCCGTGCATGCCGGCCAGCGGACGGGCCCCCATGAACGAGGGCACCAGCAGCCGACCGGGATCGAGCAGGAAGACATCGTCGCCGTACGCGTGATCCGCGAAGCGCACCCCGGCCCGCGCCAGCTCGTCGTCCGCCAGCCAGTGGCCGCCCCCCAGCGCATCCAGCGCCGCTCGCACCTCGCGGCGGGCCCCGTCCGCGGACCACCAGAAACGGGCGAAGGTCGAGTCGAAGAACGGTACGTAGTCCCGCGGCCAGCGGTGCGAGAGGGGGGCCAGCGCCCCCATCACGTCCACGCCGCCAACCACGTCCACCATTCCGTGATCCGACAGCAGCACCCGCCGCAGATCCTCACCCCGCCCGGCCACCACCCGGCCCGCTTCCTCCAACCATGCACCGTAGCACTCCAGGCGCGCGCGCACCCCGGGGCCGTTGGTGCCCTCGCGGTGCAGAGCCGCATCGAGGTCGGCCGTGTAGCAGAACACCACGTCACTGGCCCCGTCCGCCAGCTCGTGCAACGCCGCCCCCAGGGCCTCCGGTTCCGGCGTGCGCCAGTTCCATCCCCGCCAGCGCAGACCGGAGCAGGCGAGCGTATCCCAGAACGACCCGCCCGGCAGTCCCCCGGGAACGAAGATGTCGTTGCGCTCGGCCAGATCGAACTCCTCGAGCAGCTCGCGCGGCACGTCGTAGAGGCTGAAGTAGCCGCGCACTCCGCGCCATTCCACCAGACGGGTCAGCCACCGCGACAGCTTCCAGCTGCGCCGCAGGCGCAGCGGCAGCCGCCCGAGGTGATGGAAGCCAGCGAACGGCGTCGGGCAACCCGGCCGGGCCCGCCGGTACATCAACCAGCGTCCGTGCTCCACGGGCATGCGACCGGTGAACAAGGTGGGCAGCGCGCCGGAGCTGAAGCCAAGGATGGTCTCGAGCCGCCGCCGGTGCGACAGCGCGTCGGCGAAACCGGGCGTCCTCCCGGCCAGCTCGTAGCCGAGGGCGTCCACGAGCAGCACAACCAGGCGGCGCCTCACGCCGGCTCCGCCGTGCGCTGGCCGTCGAGCACCCAGCCGTCCCACGCCTCGACCACCGCCCGAGCCGCGGCCGGCCAGCCACGGCGGGCGGCGTCCGCCGCCACACCGAGTACCTCCAGCGTCCGCGCCGCCTCCGCCGGCAGCGCGGGCACCCCCTCCCGCCACTGGGTCTCCACCGCCGCCAGCAGCAGCGTCGCCGCCGCGGCGTTGACGCGGTGCTGCGGCGTGCCCTGCAGTGCGTGGCGCAGCCGGCCCACCAGCGCCGGGCCGCGGCCGCTGCGGTCCGGCCAGTCCACGGCGCGGCGCAGTCGCCGCCGCAGCCGCGCGCGGCGCGCCTGCCGCCTCACAGCCGCGTAACCCGATCCGGACCGCTCTCTCCACCGACCGCACCACGCCTCCGCCACGGCCAGCCACTCGCTCCGCGCCGCCGCGGACTCGAGCGCGACGACCGTGCCCGCCCGCCAGGACAGCGCGGCCTCGAGCGACCCGTTCAGCTCCCGCGTCAGCGGTCCCCGGCGAGCATGGGCCACGAGCGCCATCGCGCCGTCCGGGTACTCGCCCCGCTCCAGAGCCGCCACGCGCACCACGTCCAGGGCGCACTTGAGCACGGCGTGCCGCGCCAGCAGCCGCGGCAGTTTCGCCGGAGCCGCGAGGTCGGGCCAGGCCAGCAGCAGTTCGAAGGCGCGGTTCTCCAGCAGCAACTGGATCTCCTCCGCGCCAACGTCACCGGGCCCCCATCGCGGGATGCGGTCACGCCACGACGCATCGCCCTTCACGACCACGCCGTGGTGCGCCAGCTCGAGCGTGGCGGGTCGGGCCGGGAGGTTGCGCAGGTCGTCCGGGAGCAGGAACGAGGCCTCGAGCGGGGCGGCGAAGCCCCAATCCATCAGCCGGCGACGCAGCCCAACGCGGCCCGCGCGGGCGCGCGCCACGGCGGCGCGCTGCTTCCCGCGGTCGCCGACCACGGCATAGACGTCCAGGTCCGACAGGCACACGGAGCGACCGTCGAGCTCCACCCAGGCGGCCGCCCCGGTCGCGTGGCTTCCCCCCAGGAGCAGGGCGAGCGGTGCTCCCGCCCATGCGTCCACGAGGGCCAGGGGGGCGGTCAGCGGCCCCGCCGACCCCGGCGCCGTGGTCAACGGGACCGCGGAGAGGGAACGGGAGACGTTCACGGGGGATCGCGTCCGGTCAGATTCGCCGGTAGATGAACTCGGGGATCTCCAGTCGGCGACGATTGAGCACGATGCCCAGCACCCGTGCGCCGGCCCGGTTCAGCAGGTCCACCGACCGAGACAGGACGGGACGCTTCGTTCGCCCGGCCTGAGCGACAACGATCACGCCGTCCACCGCCAGTCCCAACGGGGCGGCATCGGGTGACTCGAGCACGGGTGGGCCGTCGAGCAGGATCCAGTCGTAGCCGCTGGCGACCGACTGCAGCATGCTGCGCAGGATCACCCGGGCCGCGCCCCCGGCAGCGGCCATGATCTCCGGCACGGATAGCAGCTCGAGGTTCGGCATCGTCGCCAGCCCGCTCCCCCGCTCGCCCCCCACGTCCTGCCGCCAGTTCCCGTCCGCCGTGTAGGCCGGCCGCCGCGGGTGCGTGTCCACCAGCAGGATCCGCAACCGCGAGTCCGCCGCGAGCGTCCGCGCGAACTGGTGCGTCACCGTCGAGGTACCCTCGCCACCCTGGGAGGCCACGAACATCACCGTGCGCGGGATCTGCTGGGTGAGGATCGCTTCGAGCCGCACCCGGAGCCCGGTCATCTCGCGCGTGACGTCGGCGGGCAGCGCCAGGACCGCGCGCAGCGGGACAATCCGGCGACGGGCCAATTCGTTCGGCACCGACGGGATCCCCTCCGGTAGCGGGGACGTCCGTGCGGCGACGGACGGGGCGGACATGGGGATCGGCTCCGGCGTGGTCGGCCCATCGGCGGCATGCGCCTTGCGCAGGGCATCGAAGAGTCGGGTCATGCCGCGTCCTTCTTCGGGTCGTTCGGGTGTCCGTTGCGCCGCTTGCGTTCGCTGATGGCCGCCAGGACCGGCAACTGGACCTCCTCCTCCGCCTGACCGGACGTGTGAACCGTCACGTCCAGACCATCCATGAAGAAGGCGAGACCGATGCCCACGACCAGACTGAAGGCGGGCGCGAGGCCGAGTCGCACGTAGTCACGCGCGGTCTTCGGCTTCGCCGCACTGGCCGGATCGAGCAGGTACACGAGCAACGTCGGGCTGGTGTTCTCGTTGACGAGCGCCTGGCTGCTGCTCTTCGACAGGTCCGAGTAACGGGTCTTCCAGGTGGCGATCTGGTTGTCGATATCGGAGGACTGCGCCTCGACATCACCCATCTGGGCCAGCCGGGCGTTGACCGCCGAGATCTCGCGCTCCACCGCCTCCAGTTTGGCGCGCATCACGTCGACCCGCGACTTCGAGATCGCCAGCCGTCCGTCCACCTCGCGCTTCAGCGCCACCCTCAGCGAATCGAGCGTCGTCTGTGCATTCACGACGTCCGGGGAGTCGTCGCGGTAGCGCTCGCGCAGCCGGGCCAGGCGGTCCCGCTGCCGCATGACGCTCTCCTTGGCCACCTCGAGCGCTCCGTCCGGAATGGCCGACTGCAGCAGGCTGGGCGTGTCCACGTCGGGGTTCTGGTCGAGCTGCTTCATGAGTTCGTACTGCGCCTTCGTCTCCTCGAGGTCGGCGGAGGCCTGGGCCCGGGAGTTACCCAGCGTGGTCATGAGCTGGATGAGCTGCGCCCGCTGCGCGGTCAGGTCCACGATCCCCGTGCGCTGCGAGAACTCGCGACGACGCTGCTGCCACAGGCCCAGCTCGGTGCCGGCCCTGGCAATCTCGTCGTCGAAGAAGCGGCGCGGGTAGGACAGCGCCGCGCTCTGCCGGTACTCCACGTAGGCGCGCAGCAGGGCATCGCACGCCCGCTCGGCCACGCGGGGATCACGGTCCGTGTAGCCGATGGCGAGCACGTTGGTCTTGCCCGTCACCGACGCATCGATCCCCTCCTCGCGGAGCACCAGCCGGGGGTGATCGCCCCGCTCGCGATCGAGGAGCCGCTGCGCAAGCTGCATCACCGCCCAGCTCCGCGCCGTGTGCACCTCGCTGCCCAGATCGATCTCCCACTCGCTGCTGACCTGGAACACGGGCTGCATGACGCTCTTCTGCTCGCCGCGACGGACCAGGACCTGCCCCTGCGAGAGGTAGGTAACGGGAGTAGCGAACGAAACCACCAGCACGGTGGCCAGGGTCACGCCGAAGAGGCCGAGGATGATCCACCGACGGCGGAACACGACCGCGAGGAACTCGCGGGCCGTGGCGCGTTGCCAGCCGGCAGTGCCCTGGGGAGTCTCCTGTGTCATCCAGTCGTCCTTCCTGCTAGAAGGTGTCCACGGAGCCCACGTTGCCGTGGTAGACCCGATCGAGGTGGAACAACTCCCACCCGAGCAAGCCGAAGTTCCCAAGGGGGATGATGCGGTTGAAGAACTGGTCCACGAAGACGTTCACGTTGCCGATGGAGGTGCGCGGCACATAGACGATGTCGAAGCGCGACAGCGGCAAGTCGCCCCCGTGGCGCATCATCCGGTCCACGCGCACACGCTCCACGTTCACCGAACCGATCCCGACCCGGTGCATGATCAGGACACTACCCCGGGCCGCGTCGTCCTCGAAGCCACCGGCCCCGGCGAGGGCCTGCATGAGGGTCGGGAGCGACACCGTCGGCAGGGAGCCCGGCCGCTTCACCCGACCCAGCACGTGAATCTGGTTGCCAGCCATCTTCGTGACCTCGACCACCACGCGCGGCTGCTTCAGCTCGCCGGCGAGGAGCCGAACGATCGTCCCCTGCACCTCCACGGGAGTCCGCCCGGCCGCCACGACATCACCAATGGGATAGACGGTGATGCGGCCATCCGGGCGGACGACCACGGCCTGGATGATGTTGCGGTCCGGAGTCTGCTCGTCGGGCCCGAAGTTCAAGCCCAATTCGTCCCCCGGGACGATCCGGTACTCGGGCGTCTGCGCCCAGTCAATCTCGTCAATGGGGGTGGAGTCCGGAGCCCGGCCTGCCACCACGGGGCCGGCATGCAGCAGAAGGGCGAACGCGAACGCCAAGGCGACGAGACGTGTCACGACCACTCCCAGGATGTAGGTCTTACCCTGATCCGAGCGACGACATGCCTGGGGGGGGAACCAGTTCAGCCGAACCACCCAGCAGCCCGTCAGACGCGCGTGTCAGAACCGGGCGAACCCCGGTCACAATCCAGCAGCGAGGGCCAACAACTGGCCGGCACTGCCCGAAGTGGTAACAAGACGCGTTCTGGTGGGCCTCCGCCTGGGAACTGGTCTGGCATCGCAAGTGCCGATGCCGGATAGACTTGAATTCTAGGCGGACTCGGGTTGGACTGTCAACCGGCCTGCCCCTCTGGGCGATTTGCCTACATCGCAAAGCCCGTGCCGATCTGACTCCACCAGGGGGCCGCCGCACTTCCGCATCGGCCGGATCGCCCCCCGGCGACGGTGCTCATGCCCCCAGCTTGGCTTCCTCGAGGACCACGCTGACGGAGCCGATGATGACCTTGCTCTTCATGAGCACGGGCATGCGCCGCTCGTCGGCGGTCAGCCAGATCACCAGCCGCCCGGAGCTCTTGAAGACGCCACCGGCCTTCAGGATGGGTTCGACGGCGATGCAGTCGAATTCCCCGGCGGGGGTCCTGATGTGCTCGCGGCCGAGGATCTTCACCTGCAGCGGCTGGCTCTTGCGGCTGGCGTGGTAGTGGAAGACGATGCTGCCGCCCACCGGCAGCGCCTGGGTGCGCGTGTAGTAGAACGACGAGAGCGCATCCTGCACCCGCGGCGGCACGGGGAAGGTGCGGCCATCCGAGTAGACGGCCTGGTTGCGACGGGCGTCGAAGGCGATGTCGTTCCGCTGGCGGAACTTCCCCTCGCGCCGGTCCTCCAGGTAGTGGCGGCTGAAGTGACCGTCGCGATCCCACAGCGACACGATGCGCTCGCGCACGCGATAGAAGCGGCTGAAGAACGCGTTGGACTCGGCGCGCGCCACCAGTTCGTAGACGTCGTGTCCCTGCCACGACTTCACCTGCGGCACCTCGAGCCAGGCACTGCCCGCGTGGATGATGCCGTAGCGCACGGAGAAGCGCAGCGACTCCCCGGCGCGGAAGGGCTGCGGCGAGGCGGGCAGGACGTCCCGTTCGCCCGGCGCCGGCACGACGACCGAGCCGCTGATGTCCCCGCTGTCGGGCGGAGGCGCCAGCACCGGATCGGCACCCCGGCCGGGAGAGGCGAGCAGCAGGGCGAGCAGGCCGACGGCGAAGGCGACCCGGACGACGGAAACCCGCGCGGATACGCGCGGCTTCCAAGAGACGAGAGGGCTCATGTCCTGCCGATCGAAAGCAAGTTCGGAGCCGCGGCCATCGTCGTCACCATGCGGGCACTATGTGGATGGCTCACGGCGCTGTCAAACCCGTGCGACAGACAACGATCCGGTCCGGCGCCCCGCTGCGGGACCTATTCCGCAACCAGCCAATCCCCACCGACAGCGCCAGCCCAATCGGGCCAATGTGTCGGATTGGCTGCACAACCGGACCAAGAATCGGCCCTTGTCAGCCATGAAGACGGACCTATCATGCTCATTGGTCAGTACCAATCGGTGGATCAGCCGAACCAAAGCGTGAGACCCGATGGAACTCTCGATTGACAGGACGAGCCACGAGCCGATCTACCGGCAGATTTCGAGGCAGATCCGTGACCTCATCGTGGCCGGTCGCCTGCCGGCCGGATTCCGTCTGCCACCGGAGCGCAGGCTCGCACAGGCGTTGCGCGTCAGCCGCAGCACGGTGCTCGTTGCCTACCAGGAGTTACGCGCCGACGGCCTGATTGACGCCCACGTCGGCCGGGGCACCACGGTAACCGGGCTCGAGGGCTCCGTCGAGCACGCTGAGGGCCCGCCCGAGCTGCCGTGGCGGCAGCTCTTCAGCGCCGCCGCCTCGGGCTTCCAGGACCCGCTGGTCGGCGACCTGCTCCGACTGACCGAGCGCGCCGACGTCATCCCGCTGTCCTTCGGCATGCCCGCCGCCGACCTGCTGCCCTTCGACGAACTGCGCGAGCTGTTCAACGAGACGCTCGCCGAGAACGGCCCCGCCGCCCTCCTGCACAGCCCGGCCGAGGGACTGACGGCCCTGCGCGAGACGCTGGCCCGCATGATGGCGGCGCGCGGCGTGCGCTGCTCGGCGGCCGAGGTGATGGTGCTGTCCGGCTCGCAGCAGGGACTCGACCTCGCCGCCCGCATCTTCCTCGACCCGGGCGACACCGTGGTGGTCGAGCAACCCTCGTTCATCGGTGCGCTGCAGACCTTCCGCGGCGCGCGGGCTCGACTCATCGGCGTACCCACCGACGAGCACGGCCTGCGCACCGATGTGCTGGAGAGCGCACTGGCCCGCTTCCGGCCCAAGCTCATCTACACGCTCCCGACCTTCCAGAACCCGTCGGGTACGGTGATGACGCTGGAGCGCCGCCAGCAACTGCTGGCGCTGGCGCGCCGCTTCCAGGTGCCCGTGCTGGAGGACGATCCCTATTCCGAGCTGCGCTACGAGGGCGAGCCCGTGCCGTCGTTGCGCGCGCTCGATTCCTCGGGCGACGTGCTCTACCTGTCCACCTTCTCGAAGCTGCTCTTCCCGGGCATGCGGCTCGGCTTCCTGGTCGCGCCGCGCCCCGTGGTGCGGCAGTTCGCGCTCGCCCGCCAGACCGCCGACCTGCACGCGAACACGCTCGGCCAGTGGGTGCTCGAGCGTTTCGTGCGCCGCGGCCGCATGGCCGCGCACGTGCGCACGGTGCGCGAGGCCTACCGGCGTCGCCGCGACACCATGGACGAGGCGCTGCGGGCGGCCAGGGTGACCGGGCTGACCTGGCGGCGCCCCGAGGGCGGCTTCTACTTCTGGTGCCGGCTGCCGCGCGGCGTGTCCGCGCCCGGACTGCTCGCGCGCGCCGCCGCGGCCGGCGTCACCTACCTGCCGGGGCGCCCGTGCTTCGCCGACGAGCCCCCGGCCGAGCACATTCGACTCAACTTCTCCCATCCGGACGAGGCGGCGATCCGCACCGGCGTGGCGCGCCTGGCCGCGGCGATCCGGGAGGAGGCTGGACATACCCGGGACTCGGAGTTCGCGGCCGCCTCGACGCGGCCGATCGTCTGAGATCGAGGAGGTTGCGATGACCGTACGATTCGCGCGCCGGCTGGACGTGATGAAGGCCTCGGAGATCCGCGAGCTGCTGAAGATCACGCAGCGGCCGGAGGTGATCTCCTTCGCCGGCGGCTTGCCGGCCCCCGAGTTGTTCCCGGTGGCCGACCTCGAGCAGGTGGCCGCCGACGTGCTCGAGCACGAGGGTCAACAGGCGCTCCAGTACTCGACGACCGAGGGACATCCCGGCCTGCGCGAGCAGATCGTCCGGCGGATGAACCGCGACCTCGGCACCTCGTTCACGGCCTCGCAGATCCTCGTCACCTCCGGCTCCCAGCAGGGCCTCGACCTCACCGGCAAGCTGTTCCTCGACGAGGACGACGAGGTCCTGTGCGAGAGCCCGACCTACATCGGCGCCATCAACGCCTTCCGCGCCTACCAGCCCCGCTTCGTGGACGTGCCGACCGACGACGACGGCATGATCCCCGAGGAGCTCGAGCGCTGCATCCGCGCGGCGAAGCACCCCAAGTACATCTACGCCATCCCCACCTTCCAGAACCCGACCGGCCGCACCTGGACGGTGGAGCGGCGGCAGGGCGTGCTCGACGTGGCTGCCCGCCACGGGCTGGTGGTGATCGAGGACGACCCCTACGGGCAGCTCTGCTTCGAGGGGACCACGCCCCCGGCGCTGGCGGCGATGGCGAAGGACGTGCCGGTCGTCTACCTGGGCACGTTCTCGAAGATCTTCTGCCCCGGCATGCGCATCGGCTGGGTGGCCGCGCCCCCGGCGCTCTACGAGAAGTACGTGCTGGCCAAGCAGGGGCTCGACCTCAACACCTCGACGCTGGGGCAGTACCAGATCCTCGCCTACCTCGAGCGGTTCGACCTCGATGCCGGCATCGCCCGCATCCGCGAGGTCTACCGCCGGCGGCGTGCGGCGATGTTGACCGGGATCGAGCGGGAATTCCCCGCGGGCGTCTCGTGGACGCGTCCGCGCGGGGGGCTGTTCCTGTGGGTCACGCTGCCGCGCGAGGTCAGCGCGCGCGACGTGCTCACCCAGGCGCTGGCCCAGAACGTGGCCTTCGTTCCGGGCGGCTCGTTCTTCCCCAACGGCGGCCACGAGAACACCATGCGGCTCAACTACTCGAACATGCCCGAGGAGCGCATCACCGAGGGCATCCGCCGCCTGGGAGTCGTGCTGCGCCAGCTCGTGGGAGCGGGCACGCCGACCGGGCGCTAGGCGGGACCATTCATGAACCGCAAGCCGAGGCGGCGAGATGACCGCGGCCGCAGGCGCGGGCTCATGAATCGTCCCGGCTAGTAGTAGCTAGGCCTCGATCGCCCAGTCGCGCTCGTCGAGCGGCTCGCCCCCGACGGGGCCGAGCGCGCACAGGCTGAAGCGACCGGGGCGCAGCAGGCGCCGGGCGGTGGCGGCGACCTCCTCGCGGGTCACGGCGAGGATGCGGGCCAGTTGCTCCTCCGACGACATGTAGGCGCCGCGGTGGAGTTCCTCGTGGGCCAGGTGGGCCAGGCGGTTCGACAGACTCTCCTGGCCCATCACGACTCCGCCCTTGAGCTGGAAGCGCGCGGCCGAGACCTCGTCCTCCGTGGGCCCGTCGCCGGCCAGTGCCTCGAGCTCCTCCCGCACCCGCCGCAGCGCCTCGCGGCCCCGCTCGGGCGCCACCCCGAGGTGGATCGAGACCAGCCCGGCCTCGCGGTAGAAGTCCACCGCCGAGAAGATGTTGTAGGCCAGCCCCTCCTCCTCGCGCACCCCCTGGAACAACCGCGAGCTCATGCCGCCGCCGAGCAGCGTGTTCAGCACGATCAGCGGGTAGCGCTCGGAATCGCGGAAGCCCGGGCCGCGCGTGCCCAGCGCCAGGTAGAGCTGGTGCAGGTCGTCGCGCATCTCGTGCCGCACGCGGGGGCTGAAGTCCGGCGGCGGCTCCGACAGCGGCAGCGCCGGGCCGTCCGGCGGGGCGAACTGCGTCGCGACCGCCTCGACCAACCGCTCGTGCTCCACGGCGCCGACCGCGGCCACGACCAGGTGATCGGGGCGGTAGCGGCTGCGGTGGTAGGCCCGCAGGCGCCCGCCATCCAGCGAGCCGACCGACACGGGCGTGCCGAGGATCGGACGACCCAGCGGGTGGCCCGACCAGATCTCCCCGGCCAGCAGCTCGCCGATCTTGTCCTCCGGGTCGTCCTCGACCGCGGAGATCTCCTCGCGCACCACCGACTTCTCGCGGGCCACCTCCTCCGGCGCGAAGCGCGAGCGGCAGACGATGTCGGCCAGCACGTCCACCGCCTCGGGGAGGTGCTCGGCGAGGGCCCGCGCGTAGTAGCAGACCTCCTCGCGCGCGGTGAAGGCGTCCAGATGCCCGCCCAGCGCCTCGAGGCTGGCGGCGATGGCGCGCGCGTCGCGGCGCTCGGTGCCCTTGAAGACCATGTGCTCGATGAAGTGGGAGATGCCCGAGAGCTCGGCGGGCTCGTCGCGCGCGCCGCTGCGCACCCACACGCCCAGCGCCAGCGACCGCCGGTCCGGCACCCGCTCGCTGAGCAGCGCCAGCCCGGAGGGCAGCACGGTACGACGGCAGCGGTCGGCGTCCATCTCGTCCCCCCAAACGGCCCCGGGTGGCGGGGTCACCCCGCCACCCGGTCACGTTCTGCGCTCTCCGGCCTAGCGGCGCCGGTCGCGGCCCCGACCACGATCGCGGTCGCGGTCGCGCTCCTCGCGCGGCGGCGGCGGCACGTAGCCCGGAGGCTCCGGCAGCAGCGCCTTGCGCGAGAGCTTGATCTTGCCGTCGCGGTCCACGCCGATGACCTTGACCATCACCATGTCGCCGACGTTGAGCACGTCCTCGGTCCGCGCGACCCGGTGGTAGTCCAGTTCGGAGATGTGCAGCAGTCCGTCACGACCCGGCACGATCTCGACGAACGCGCCGAAGGTGACGATGCTGCGCACCTTGCCCTGGTAGACCCGGCCGACCTCGGGATCCTCGACGATGTTGCGGATCAGCTCCTCGGCGCGGCGGCCCGATTCGCCGCTGATCGCCGCAATCCGCACCTCGCCGCTGTCCTCGATGTCGATCTGGGCACCGGTCTCCTCGGTGATCTTCTTGATGATCTTGCCGCCCGGCCCGATGACCTCGCGGATCTTGTCGGGCGGGATGTTCAGGATGGTGATGCGCGGGGCGAAGGGCGACATCTCGGTGCGTGGCTGGCCGAGGGCCGCCATCATGATGCCGAGGATGTGCTCGCGCCCGGCGCGGGCGCGACCCAGGGCGTCCCGGAGGACGTCGAAGGAGATCCCGCCGATCTTGGTGTCCATCTGGAAGGCGGTGATGCCGTCGCGCGTGCCGGTGACCTTGAAGTCCATGTCGCCGAGATGGTCCTCGACGCCGAGGATGTCGGTCAGCACCGCGACCCGGTCGCCCTCCTTGATCAGGCCCATGGCGATCCCGGCCACCGGCGCCTTGACCGGCACGCCGGCGTCCATCAGCGCCATCGAGCTGCCGCACACGGTGGCCATCGAGGACGAGCCGTTCGACTCGAGGATGTCGCTCACCAGGCGGATCGTGTAGGGGAACGAGGTGTCGGCCGGGATCACCGGCTCGATCGCCCGCTCGGCCAGGGCGCCGTGCCCGATCTCGCGCCGGCCCGGGCCGCGGATGGGACGCACCTCACCGACGCTGTAGGGCGGGAAGTTGTAGTGGAGCATGTAGCTCTTCCACGACTGGCCTTCCAGCTCCTCGATGCGCTGTTCGTCCTGCTTCGTGCCCAGCGTGCACACCGCCAGCGCCTGCGTCTCGCCGCGGGTGAACAGGCACGAACCATGGGTGCGCGGCAGCACGCCCACCTCGACCGTCACCTTGCGGACCTCGTCCACCCGGCGACCGTCGGCCCGCACGCCCTCGCCCAGCACCATCTGGCGCAGTTCCTGGCGCTCGATGTCGTGGAGGATGCGGCCGATGTACAGCTCCTGCGAGGCGAAGCGCTCCTTCAGGGCGGCCACGGCCTCCTGGGTGATGCGGTCCACCTCCTCCTGGCGGGCCTCCTTGCCGGGGATGCGGATCGCCTGGCCGAGACGCGCGCGGTAGTCCTGCTCGAGCACCGACCGCAGCTCGGTGGTGTCGGGCGGCGTGACCAGCGGGCGCTTGGTCTTGCCACAGCGGGCCACCAGCTCGCGCTGGGCGGCCACGATCGGGCGGATCTGCGCCATCGCGAACTCGAGCGCCGCCAGCAGGTCGGCCTCGCCGATCTCGCGGGTGCCGCCCTCGACCATGATGATGTTGTCCGCGGTGCCGGCCACCACCATGTCCATGTCGCTCTCGTCGAGCTGCGCGGTGGTCGGGTTCACGATGAACGCACCGTCCACCCGCCCCACCCGCACGCCGGCGATCGGCTCGGGGAAGGGGATGTCCGACAGGCTCATGGCGGCCGAGGCTCCGACCAGGGCCAGCACGTCGGCGTCGTTCTCCTGGTCCGAGGAGACGACGGTGGCCATGATCTGGGTCTCGTAGGGGAACGCCTTGTTGAACAGCGGCACGTTGCCCTCTCCCTTGGCGGCCTCCCGCT
>CAYNPF010000033.1:0-15490 GCA_964398895.1 uncultured bacterium | reverse complement strand
GCGGGTGGCGGCCGGGGATGTACCTGTACCGGCTGGAGGCCGGTGGCCACAGCGCGACCCGGAAGATGATCGTGGTGAAGTGACCGCGGTCTGCGCCCCGCGCGCACGAGTTGCGCCATGCGACGACACGCCGTACGTCCGGGGCCTTCTCGCCCTGGACTCCCGATGCGCCACTGTCCGCCGTCGGCGCTCGCGCGCATGCACTCCATGGCCGCGAGATCCGCAGCGGCGTCCATCGCCATGCGCAGCGCGCTCCGATCCGTGCATCTGCCGGTGATGGCTGCCTGGATCCTGTCATCAGGAGTTCCTCTCCCCCCGGACGACCCGGTGGCAGCGTCCGGGAGCGGCCTCAGCCGGCTTCGTGGGGGGAACGCGACACCCCTGTGGCGCGCATGCGACTGGGTCGGGCCGTGGCGGGCGTGAACGGCGGACTGCCTTGACGGATTTGCTTTTGCGCCCCTAGAGTCCCAACGTTCCTGTACCCGTCACGGTCCAGGGGAGCTGGCACGCTTCCCGCGAGCGAAGGTCCTTCATGAACCACCGAAACGGCAGCAATCGGGTGAGCCTTCCGGGGCCTGCGGGCGACCCGGCGGCCGCACCCGAGGGCAGCGGGGCGGATCGGGTCACCTTCGACCAGGTCCGGGACAACCCCCGGGTGAAGGCCTTCATCCGCAGCGCCGACAGCGCGCTCGAGGTGATCGGCTACACCGAGCACGGCGAGCGTCACGTCGGGCTGGTGGCGCACATTGCCTACAACACGCTCAAGCGCCTGGGGCACCCGGAGCGCGAGGCGGAGCTGGCGGCGATCGCGGGCTACCTGCACGACATCGGCAACGCGGTGAACCGCGAGGTGCACGCCGAGACCGGGGCGGTCATGGCCATGCGCATCCTCTCGGACATGAACATGCCCGACGAGGAGATCGCCATGGTGATGGGCGCGATCGGCAACCATCACGAGACCGACGGCTCGGCCATCAGTTCGGTGGCGGCCGCGGTGATCCTCGGCGACAAGAGCGACGTGCACCGCACCCGGGTGCGCAACCCGGACATGATCAAGTTCGACGTGCACGACCGGGTCAACTACGCGGTGGAGAAGAGCTTCCTCAACGTGGACGAGTCGAGGAAGGAGATCACCCTCGAGCTCACCATCGACACCACGATCTCGCAGGTGATGGAGTACTTCGAGATCTTCATGACCCGGATGCTCGCCTGCCGGAAGGCCGCCATCTTCCTGGGCACGTCGTTCGGGCTGACCGTCAACGGGAATCGGCTGACCTGAGCGTCGCCGCGGCCCCGGGGGAGTGCCGGGGACCGGACGGCGACGAAATGGAGGAGGGACCAGTGAGGCATCGTGTGTTCGCGGTCGCAGGGGCGCTGGCCGTGCTGACGCTGGGGCTGGCGACGACGGCCTGGGCGCGCAATCCCAACTGCGCCGGTGGCATCCAGTACGTCGTGCAGGGCATGCGCGACAAGGAGAAGGGGAACCTCGAGGACTACAAGCGCGAGATGTTCAAGGCGGTGGACCGCCTCTCGCTGTGCTCGTCCGAGGATCCCGAGGACTTCGAGGCGCTGGCGTACCTGGGCTGGGCCTACGCCGAGCTGGACAGCGCTCCGGCCGCGGGCGCGGCCTTCGAGAAGGCCATCGCCGGACTGAACGCCAGGGGCGACAAGAAGGCCGGCTGGGCGATCAGCAACCGCGAGTCCTACTGGGCCAAGTACTTCAACGAGGGCGTGGCCGACATCCAGGCCGGCCAGGCCGCCTACTCCGACTACACCAAGGAGCCGGCCGACGAGGCGGAGCAGACGCTCAAGGCCGAGGCGACCAACAAGTACAACGCCGCGCTGGCCGCCCTCGGTCGTGCCGCCTGCCTGAAGCCGAGCGACGGCCGCACCATCCGCAACCTGGGCACCGTCTACGCGCTGACGGGTGACCTGGTGAAGGCCGAGTCCGTGCTGCGCGAGGGCGTGACGACCTGCCCGGGCGACACCGACCTGGTGGCCGCGCTGGCGCTGGTGCGCCGCAACTACGCCGGCCGGCTGCTCGACGACAAGCACTACGACCAGGCGATCGCCTTCTACGCCGAGCTGCTCAAGGCCACGCCGAACGACGCCGACCTGCACTCGGGCCTCGCCGACGCCTACTTCAAGCGCGCTTTCGGCTACGAGGCTGATCTGAGTGCGGCGCGCACCGCCATGGGCACGGCCCGGGCGGGCGCCGAGCTGACGGCCGCGACGCAGAAGGTCGAGGACCTGACGGCGAAGCGCAACGGCGACTACAAGCTGGCCGGCACCGAGTACGCCGCGGCGTCGAAGCTCAAGTCGGGCGAGGCGGACCTCGTCTTCAACGCGGCGCTGGCGTTCCAGAACGGGCGCGACTACGCGTCGGCCGAGGGGCAGTGGCGCGAGTTCCTCAAGATCAAGCCGTCCGAGACCGAGGCGATGTCGGCGCTGGGTGCCGTGCTGGCCGAGCAGAAGCGGTTCGACGACGCCGCGGCCATCCTGCACGAGGCGCTGATGCTGAAGCCGCGGGACAAGACGCTGCACCGCCAGCTCGGCGGCGTCTACTCCAGCGCGGACAACCAGGCCAAGTCGTACGAGGAGATGGTGGTCTACATCGCCATGGAGCGCGGCACCAAGGCCGAGGACGCCGGCGAGGCGGCGAAGAAGGCGCCGGCCGGCAGCGACGCCGCGAAGGCGCTGGCGGCGATGGGCAATCCCGAGGAGCTGTACTTCTGGGAGGCCGAGGGCAACAAGTACGAGACCTGGTTCTACTGGTCGAAGAACCTGGCGCTGACCTTCCAGGCGGGCAAGCAGGTGGCGAAGTCCGACTGGGCGGCGCCGCCGCCGAAGCTGGCGAAGCCAGCGGCCGCGCCCGCCAAGCCGGTGGTCAGGAAGAAGTAGGCGCGACGTCCCGCGCGGACGTTTCGGAGCGCCGAGCGACGGAGAACAGCGGCCGGTCCGCGGCAGTGCGGGCCGGCCGCGTCGTTGCAGAAGGGAAGGAGAGGAGGAGGGGATGGCACACCGGCTGGCCGAGCGGACGATCGCCGTGCTCGGCTTCGGCAACCAGGGCGAGGCCCACGCGCTGAACCTGCGCGACAGCGGCAGCGAGGTCGTGGTGGGGGCGCGCCCCGGTGGCGACGCCGAGGCCCGCTCGCGCCTGCTGGGCTTCCCAACGATGGACCTCGTGTCGGCGGCGAGCCGCGCGGCGGTCGTGGCGGTGCTGCTGCCGGACGAGGTCCTGCCGTCGCTCTGGACGGAACTCGCCGCGGCGCTGGCCCCCGGCACGGCGCTGCTCTTCGCCCACGGCTACAACCTGCTCTACGCGGACCTCGCCCTGCCCGCGCGCGGGGACGTCGTGCTGGTCTCGCCCACCGCGCCGGGACGCGTGCTGCGCGCGCTGCACGAGCGGGGCGAGACTCTGCCCGGCTACCTGGCGGTGCACGTGGACGCCACCGGGTCGGCGTGGGACCTGGCGGCGGCCTACGCCGCCCGGCTGGGCTGCGCGCCGGTGTGGCGCACGAGTGTGCGCGAGGAGACCGAGGTGGATCTCTTCGGCGAGCAGGCCGTGCTCTGCGGCGGCGTGAACGAGCTGCTGACCGCGGCCTTCGACACGCTGGTCGAGGCGGGCTACGCGCCGGAGATGGTCTACCTGGAGTGCGTGCACCAGCTCAAGTACCTGGCCGACCTGCTGCACGAGCGCGGCATCGCCGGGGCGCGGCGGTCCATCAGCGCCACGGCGCTCTTCGGCGATCTGACCCGCGGCCCCCGCGTGGTGGACGGGCGGACGCGCGAGGAGCTGAAGCGGATGCTGGAGGAGATCCGCAGCGGCGCCTTCGCCCGTGAGTGGGCGGCCGAGGCGGCGAGCGGCGGGCCCCGGCTGCGGGAACGGGTGGAACGGGCCGCGCGGCACCCCCTGGAAGAGGCCCGCCGCCGGGTGCTGGAGGCCTCCGAGGGGGACTCGTGACCGGGGGGGAATCCCGCAACGTCTTGCGCAAAAGCCGATTGACAGGCTTTCGGTCGGCTTGTTAGCCTGCGGCTCGAAGCTGCCACTGGCCCCACGGCGTAGGCCCGGGTGGCGCTAGGAGGACGAGATGACCAAGGCGGATATCGTTGATCAGATCGCAGAGCGCACCGGCCTCACCAAGAAGGACGTGGCGGAAACCGTGGACCACTTCCTGAACGCGGTGGCGCGGGCTCTCGCCAGCGGTAACCACATCGAGATCCGCGGGTTCGGCACGTTCCGGGTGAAGGACCGCAAGCAGCGGATCGCCCGCAACCCGCGCACCGGCGAAGCGGTCCCCGTTCCTCCCCGCAAGGTGCCGGTGTTCAAGGTGTCCAAGGAGCTGAAGGACATGGTGGCGCAGGGCTGACCTGCGCAGGCTCAGAAGCTGTTGATTTCGCAGCGTGAAGGCGGGCGGGAGTGCAGACTCCCACCCGCCTTCGCGATTTCCGGCGCTAGTCGCGGCTGTTGCGGATGAGCAGGAGCCGCAGGATCTGCAGCGCCGACATGGCCGCCGCCGCGACGTAGGTGAGCGCGGCGGCGTCGAGCACCTGCTTCGCGCCCCGCACCTCCTCCGGCGCGACCGTGCCCATCTCGGTGAGCTGGACCAGCGCCCGCTTCGAGGCGTTGAACTCCACCGGCAGGGTGACGAGGTGGAAGAGCAGCGTGGCCGAGAACAGCAGGATGCCCAGGTCCATGAGGAAGACCGACATGCCGGAGTGGAAGAACATGCCGATCAGGAAGACGGGGAAGGCCGCCATGCTGGCCACGTTCACCACCGGCACGATGGCCGAGCGGACCTGCATCGGCGCGTAACCCTCGGCGTGCTGGAGCACGTGACCGATCTCGTGGGCCGAGACGGCGATCGCCGCGACCGAGTTGCCGGCGTAGTTCATCTCCGACAGGCGCACCCGGCGCACCCGCGGGTCGTAATGGTCGGACAGCACGCCGGCCACCGGTTCGACGCCGACGTCGGACAGGCCGTTGCGGTTCAGGATGGCCAGTGCCACCTCTCGGCCGGTCCGGCCGCCGGAGGCGGGCACGCGCGACAGGCGCTGGTAGGTGTTCTGCACCTTCCACTGGGCCCAGAAGGACAGGATGAGAGCGGGGATGAGCAGCAGGAAGGTCGGGTCGCCGAAGTAGAACATGGCTGGATTCGCTCCTCGAGTCCGGGTCGGATCCGCTCGAAGGCGGTCGGTCCGCCGCACGGCGCACCGGCCCGCCGGCGTCGGCCACCCGCGAAGGTGGCCCGCACGCTCAACCGATGAGATGGCATCCGGGCCGCGGGATTGTCAAGCCCACCACAGGAATGCGCCCGAGCGGACCGATCAGCCGCCCGGGATCGTCCGGCGATCGGCCGACAACGGGGAGCGCCGCCGCAGGAAGGGAACGAGCTCGGCCACCTCCGGGTTGCCCGGGTCGAGTTGTTCCAGGGCGCGCAGGGCGTACTCGGCGTTGGCGATGTCCCCCAGGCGGATCGAGCAGGCGCCGATGCCCATCCAGCCGCCGACGAAGCCGGGATCCAGCCGCACCGCCCGCGCGTAGAGACGGCGCGCGCCCACGAGGTCGCCCAGGTGCTGGCGCGCCAGGCCCCACTCGGTCAGCAGGCGCGGGCTGGGGGACAGCCGCACCGCCTGCTCGTAGTCGTCCGCGCAGCGGTCCCACTCGCCCCGGGCGAAGTCCTGCTGACCGAGGAAGTTCCAGGTCGCCGCGCTCTCCGCCGCGTCCCGCTCCGGGGCCTCGAGCACGAGCGCGCGCGTGTGCGCGAGGCCCCGCTCGAGATCGGCGTCGAGCTGCAGCCACTGGAACGTCGGGCCGGCCGCGGCCGCGCTCACGGCCAGCGCGAGCCAGGCCGCGCGCGGCTGCTCCTGCAGCAGGCGGCCGACCAGCCAGGCCGCGAACAGGCAGAGGGTCGCGCCGGACAGGAAGAAGACGTCCCAGTCGCGGAACAACCCCTGGGCGGGGTGCACGAACAACAGGACGCCTCCGGCGGGCAGCGCCAGCGCCGCGAGCATGCGGGTCGTCCGGGACGCGAACGGGCGCGGCGAGGCGACGAGGAGCAACGGGATCGCCAGCGCCAGCGGCGCCAGGAGCAGGAGCAGGTTCCCGAGATCGGCCGCGCGCGTGCCGGCGAACGTCGCCCGCAGGAAGCCGTCCCGCGCGATCGCGGGCAGGGCGAGGTGCAGCGCGTCGCGCCGGCTCGCCAGCGTGCGTGCCACGCCCGGCAGGAGCCCCAGCGCGAGCAGCGTGAGGAAGCCGGCGAGCCGCGCCGGCAACGGCCGCCACGCTTCGCGGCCGTGCGCGCGCGCCCACTCGATCCACGCCCAGGCCAGCAGGGGCAGGAACACGAGGCCGGAGCGGTGCAGCCCGAGGCCCAGCGCGGTGCAGAGCGCCAGGGCGGCGAGGTGGCGTCCGTCGGCGTCCTCGCGCACGGCGAAGAACGCGGCGGCCACGGCGAGGACGGCCAGTTCGGGGAAGACCTTGCCGCAGCCGCCCATGCCGGCGAGGTGCCCGCCGCAGACCACGAGGGTCCACGCGGCGATGGCGGCGGCGCCGCCCAGGCGCAGGGCGCGCACGAAGAGGACGGCCAACACCGCGAGCAGCGCGGCATCGGCGGCGCCGAGCAGGCGATCGGCGGTGGCGGCGTCGAGCCCGACGGCCACGAGCTGCCGGGGCAGCCAGGCGTGCAGCATCAGCTCCAGCGGCGTGGCCTGCGGGAAGAGACGGCCGGCGTCGGCGGCGACGTTGATCAGGCCGCGGCGCAGCAGGCAGTCGCCGACGTAGCCGAGGCGGTCGGGCAGCAGCCAGACCGCCGCGACGGTGAAGAACGCGGCCACCGATGCGCTCGTCGCCGTGCGCCCGCTCAGCGGGCGGGCGAGGCGGAGCAGGCCGCGCAGGAGCGGCCGGGCGACGGCGGGCACGAGCAGGAGCGCGGCCAGCAGTCCGGGGATCCACGCCGAGGCGGGCCCGAGGAAGCGCGGCGCGTCGAGGCCCCACGCCCACATCGTGCGGGGCAGGGGTGCCAGGGCGCGCAGCAGGACGAGGGCGCCGAGCAGCCCCCAGAGGAGCAGCCAGGGAACTCGGGGAGTGACGTCGGTGGATCGGGACATCAACGGATGCGGCTCCAGCAGGGGGCGGTGGGTGCGGGAAAGACCCCACGCGCGTTCGTGAACGGCGCGATCCGCCCGGCAACTGCCGGCGAAGGAAGGGACCCGGCCGCCGGGGGACGGCGGCGTGGCCACTCGACTCGCCCACGAGAAGGGTAGGCGGTGTGGTGGCGCGCGGCGGCCGCCGTGCGACGAGAGCGCCGCCGGTGCGACCGACGGGCGCGGGTGGGCGACGAACGCGGGGTCGTGTGGGGGACGAACGCGGCGGGAACGCGGGGGACGCTTCCGGCGCGGACGGGCTTCTCCTACACTGCCGGCCGCGGCCGCGACGGCCGGCCCCGCGAGAGCACGACGAGGATCCGCCATGAGCACGACATCGAGCATCGTGGACCTGCGCAGCGACACCGTCACCCGTCCCACCCCCGCCATGCGCGCGGCGATGGCCGCGGCCGAGGTGGGCGACGACGTCTTCGGCGACGATCCCACCGTGCGGGAGCTCGAGCGTCGCGTGGCCGCGCTCGCCGGCCGCGAGGCCGCGCTCTACGTGCCCAGCGGCACCATGGGCAACCAGCTCGCCATCAAGTGCCACACCGAGCCGGGTGACGAGGTGCTGCTGGAGCGCGACTCGCACATCTTCGTCTACGAGCAGGGCGGGCTCGGCGCCAACTCCGGCTGCCTGGCCCACGTGCTCGCCGGCGAGCGCGGCGCGATCGCCCCGGAGCAGATGGCGGCGGCGGTGCGGGCCTGGACGCACGACGAGCACGTCGCCCGGGTGCGCCTCGTCTGTCTGGAGAACACGCACAACCGCGGCGGCGGCGCCGTCGTGCCGCTGGCGCGGTTGCAGGCGGTGGCCGCGGTGGCGCGGGAGCAGGGCGTGGCCGTGCACCTCGACGGGGCGCGGTTGTGGAACGCCGCGGTGGCCACGGGCGTGGCGGTGCGCGAGTGGGCGGCCACGGCCGACAGCGTGATGATGTGCTTCTCCAAGGGGCTCGGCGCGCCGGTGGGCTCGATCCTGGTCGGGGACGGCGACTTCGTCCATCGCGCCCGCCGGGTGCGCAAGCGCTGGGGCGGGGGTATGCGCCAGGTCGGCATCCTGGCGGCGGCGTGCCTGCACGCGCTCGACCACCACGTCGAGCGCCTCGCCGAGGATCACGCTCGCGCGCAGGTGCTGGCGGCGGGTTTTGCCCGGGCGGAGGGCGTGCGGGTGCCGACGCCCGACACCAACATCGTCATGGTGGACCTCGAGGACGCGGCGCTGGAGCCGGCGGCGCTGCTGCGGGGACTGGAGGCGCGGGGCGTGCGGATGCTGGCCTTCGGCCCGCGCCGGCTGCGGGCCATTACCCATCTCGACGTGGACGACGCGGGCATCGAGCGGGCGGTGGCCGCCTTCGCGGCGGTGCTCCGCACCCGGGGCGGCGGTGCCGCCGGGAGCTGAGCCCCGCCGCCCTCCGGCGCGGCCGCGCCCGCCCGCCGCCTTCCTGGCGCCGGCGCTGGTGCTCGCGGTGGCGGTGCACGGGCGCGCGCTGGGGACCTTCTTCGCCCAGGACGACATCACGCTGCTGTCGCGCTCGGCCGGTCTGGTGCCGCCGGGCGGGCTGTTCCGGCCGCTCGCCCAGGCGGCCTTCCGCGGCGAGTACGCGCTGTTCGGCCTCGATCCGCTCGGCTACCACGTCGTGGGGCTCGCCCTTCACCTGCTCGCCGTCGCGCTGCTCTACGCGCTCGCCCTGCGGCTGACCCGCTCGCGCGGCACCGCGGCGGCGGCGGCGGTGCTCTTCGGGACCTCGGCCATCGCCTTCACCCCGCTGCACTGGGCCACGAGCGTGGGCGAGCTGCTGGCCGCGGACCTGCTGCTCGGCGCCACGCTGCTGTGGCCGGGCGGCGGCGAGGTAGCGCCGGCGCGGCGCTGGGGCGCGGCCCTGCTGGCGCTGGCCGCCATGTCCTGCAAGGAGATCGCCGCCGGCTGGGTAATCGTCGTGGCGCTCTTGGACCGGGGCTCGCCGCGCCGACTCCGGGCCCTGCTGCCGGCGCTGCTGGTGAGCGTCCTGTTCGTGGTCGTCTTCGTCCTCACCGGCCAGACGCGGCAGCTCGACTCGGCCGGGGCCTACGCGCTGAGCGGCTCGCCGTGGTTCCTCGCGCGGAACCTCTCGACCTACCTGGCCTGGTGCGCGGCGCTGCAAGACCCGGTGCGCGACGTGGTGGCGGCGGCCGACCCGCGGGCGTGGCGCCTGGCCGTGCCGCTCGTGGTGCTGGCGGCGATGATCCTGTGGGGACGGCCCCGCGCCGAGCGCCGGCCGGTGGAGATCGGCGCCGGCTGGTGGCTGGCGTTCCTGCTGCCGGTGCTGCCGCTGCTCCGTCACACCTACCTGTACTACCTCTACGTGCCGTGGGCCGGCGGCGCCATCGCCGTGGCCGCGGTCGGCCGCTCGCTGCTCGCGCACCTGCCGCGGCGGGTCGGTCTCGCGCTCGCGGTGGCCGCCCTCGCCGGCTTCGTCGGGCTCGAGGCGCGCAACGTGGCGCTGCGCGAGACGGCAACGCGCGACGCCCTGCCGGTGGATCGCACACTGCGGGACGCGCTGCTGCTGCGCCACGCGCTGGCGGGTCTGCGCGCGGCGGCCCTGCCCGCCGGCGCCCGGGTGGCCTTCGTGAACCCGGTCACGCGGCCGGCGCTGGACCTGATGACCGGTGCGCCGACGCGGCCCGAGGATCGCGGGGCGCGCCGCTCGTTCTGGCCGCTGGAGGCGGCGATGCGCGACGGCGAGACCGTGCGCCTGTTCCTGCCCGGCGTGGAGTACCTGGGCTTCGCCCGCACGATCCCGCCGGAATGGGAGGACGCCGAGTGCTTCCACTTCGAGCAGCGGGGCTGGCTCGAGCCCTGGGGCAGCGGCGCTCGGGCGCTGGCCCGCCAGGCGGAGGTCCAGCTCGCGGCGGGGGACCGGGAGGGGGCGGCGCGGACGCTGGCGCGGATGCGGGCCCGCGGCGACTCGATCCCCGCAGGCCCGGCCGGTGGAGCGGCGGGGTCCCCGGGCGACTGAGGACGCCGCCGGACGTCCGTCCGACCCGCCCGGCGAGCCCGCTGCGGCACATCGGCGTCACCGGGCCCTTCGCGCGGCGCGGCCGGTCCCGGATCCGCCCGCCGGCCCGTCCGGCTGGCCGGGGGCGGCCCGCCCGTGCTACTTTGCGACGGTTTCTGCAGATGGGCTCGAGCCCGGGAATGAGCGAGTGACCCTAGCTTCCGCGCCGATGGGGACGCTGTACCTCGTGGCCACGCCGATCGGCAACCTCGAGGACATCACGCACCGCGCCCTGCGCATCCTCGGCGAGGTGGATCTGGTGGCGGCCGAGGACACGCGCCATACGCGGCGGCTCCTCGACCACTACGGCATCTCCGTCCCGGTGACGAGCCTGTTCGAGCACAACGAACGCACGCGCTCGCCCGGTCTCGTCCGGAAGCTCCAGGAGGGCCGCTCGATCGCGCTGGTGACCGACGCCGGCTCGCCGGGGGTGGCCGACCCGGGATTCCCGCTGGTGCGGGCGGCCGTGGCGGCGGGGCTCCGGGTCGAGAGCGTCCCGGGACCCAGCGCCGCCATCGCGGCGTTGCAGGTGAGCGGGCTGCCGACGGACGCATTCACCTTTGTCGGGTTCCTGCCGGTGAAGGCGGGGGCGCGGCGGCGGCGGCTGGAGGAGTTGCACGAGCGGCGCGAGACCCTGGTGGCCTTCGAGTCGCCGCACCGCATCGAGGCCTGCCTCGCGGACCTCGAGGCGGTCTGGGGGGAGCGGCCGATCGCGCTGGCGCGCGAGCTGACGAAGGCGTTCGAAGAGGTGCTGCGGGGGACGGCCGCCGAGGTGCGGGCCGGGCTCGGGCCGGAGAGGAGACGGGGCGAGATGGTGCTGGTGCTGGGGGGGCGGACGCGGCAGGAGGAGCGGTCGTGAGCGACGGTCCGGGCCCGGGCGGGGCGGCGGCGCTCGGCGGCGCCACGCTCAAGGCGCGGCTCAAGGACGGCGCCCACGCGGTCGTGGCCCCGGTGGTCGGGCTGCTCGTGCGGCTGGACGTGCGCCCCAACCACGTCACCGCGGCCGGCCTCGTCCTCAGCCTGCTGTCGGGCTTCGCCTTCTTCGCCGGACATCCCGGGCCGGGCGCGGTCGTGCTGCTGCTCGCCGGCCTTTGTGACATCCTCGACGGCGAGATCGCCCGCGGCACCGGGGTGGTGTCGCGCTACGGCGCCTTCCTCGACTCCACGCTCGACCGTTTCTCCGAGGCCGTGGTGCTCTGGGGGGTGGCGGGTTTCTACGTCACCAACCTGATGGGGAGCTGGAGGAAGCTCGCCGCGCTGGTCGAGCAGGTGGGGATGGGTGAGGTGGACCCCGCGCTGGCCCTGGTGATCATGCACCGGCTGGTCGAGCCGGTCACCTGGGCGGGGGTCACGATGGTGAGCGTGCTGGCGCTCATCGGTTCGTTCATGGTTTCGTACACTCGGGCGCGCGCGGAAGGTCTCGGGCTCGACTGCAAGGTCGGTTGGTTCGAGCGTCCCGAGCGCATGGCGCTGCTGATCGTCGGGGGACTCGTCACGGGCATGGCCGGGAAGTTCTGGGCGATGCCGCTGGCGCTGCTGCTGCTGGCCGTCTTCTCGCTGGCCACCGCGGCGCAACGCATGGTGCACGTGTACCGGATCACCCGCGGCGCGGGCATGGATCAGCCAGGAGGAATGGCAGATGGGTAAGGTGCGTGTGGCGATCATCGGCGTGGGCAACTGCGCCTCGTCCTTCGTGCAGGGGCTGCACTACTACCGCAAGGCGAAGGAGGACGAGCGCATCCCCGGCATCATGCACGTCAACCTGGGCGGCTACCACATCCGGGACGTGGAGATCGTCGCGGCCATCGACATCGACAAGAACAAGGTCGGCAAGGACCTCGCCGACGCCATCGTCACCTGGCCGAACAACACCTACGTGTTCGCCAAGGTCCCCCGCACCGGCGTCATCGTGCAGCGCGGCATGACCCACGACGGGCTGGGCAAGTACCTGTCGAAGATCATCCAGAAGGCCCCGGGCTCGACGGTGGACATCGTCAAGCTGCTCAAGCAGACGCGCGCGGACGTGGTGGTCAACTACCTGCCGGTGGGTTCGGAGGAGGCCACCAAGTGGTACGTCGAGCAAGTGCTCGAGGCCGGCTGCGCGCTGGTGAACTGCATCCCGGTGTTCATCGCCCGCGAGAAGTACTGGCAGGATCGCTTCGAGAAGCGCGGGCTGCCGGTGATCGGCGACGACATCAAGTCGCAGGTCGGCGCCACCATCACCCACCGCGTGCTGGCGCGGCTGTTCGTCGAGCGCGGCGTGCGCATTGACCGCACCTACCAGATCAACTTCGGCGGCAACACCGACTTCCTCAACATGCTCGAGCGCGAGCGCCTCGAGTCGAAGAAGATCTCCAAGACCACTGCGGTCACCAGCATCGTGCCCTACCCGATGGCCGAGGACGACATCCACGTCGGGCCGAGCGACTACATCCCCTGGCTCAAGGACCGCAAGTGGTGCCACATCCGCATGGAGGGCACGACCTTCGGTGACGTGCCCCTCAACCTGGAGATGAAGCTCGAGGTGTGGGACTCGCCCAACTCCGCGGGCGTGGTCATTGACGCGGTGCGCTGCGCCAAGCTGGGGCTCGACCACGGCCTCAAGGGCGCGCTGGCCGCGCCCTCGTCGTACTTCAAGAAGTCGCCGCCGTGGCAGTTCCCCGACGAGATGGCGCGCGCCTTCACCGAGCAGTTCATCCGCGATCCGAAGTCGGACATCGCGCTCAAGGAGCGCCTGGCCCGGGCGGGCGTGGGCGCGGGCCGCTACGCCAGCGGCTCGAAGGGCTCGAAGATGGCCGAGGCGGCCAAGCCGGCGGCGAAGGCCGAGGTGATGGCCGCCCCGGTGATGAAGAAGCCGGCGGCGAAGAAGCCGGCGGCGAAGAAGCCGGTCGCGAAGAAGCCGGTCGCGAAGAAGCCGGCACGCAAGAAGAAGTAGCCACGGTGGCCACGGGGGCGGGGCGGCCACGCTCCGCCCCCGCATCGTGACGGCGCGGGAGGGACGAGGTGACCGGCCTGTTCGTGACCTTCGAGGGCGGTGAGGGCTCGGGCAAGTCCACCCAGGTCGCCCGGCTGGCCGCCCGCCTGCGCGCGCGCGGGTTCGAGCCGGTGCTGACCCGCGAGCCGGGCGGCACGCCGCTGGCCGAGGGCATCCGCGCGCTGCTGTTGGATCCCGCGCGGCACTGCGGGCCGATGTCCGAGGCCCTGCTCATGGAGGCGGCGCGGGCCGACGTGGTGACGCACGTCGTCCGCCCGGCCCTGGCCGCCGGCCGGGTGGTGCTCTGCGACCGCTACGACGATTCCACGCTCGCCTACCAGGGTGGCGGTCGCGGTCTCGACGCGGGGCTGCTGGCCACGCTGAACCGGGCCGCCACCGGCGGACTGCTGCCCGACCTCACGTTGCTCTACGACATTCCGCCGGAACTGGGCCTGGCCCGGCGCGAGCGGGCGGCCGGCGACACGAATCGCCTCGACCGCGAGCCGGCCGAGTTCCACGCCCGCGTGCGCCGGCGCTATCTCGAGCTGGCCGCGACGGCGCCGGAGCGCTGGGTGGTGCTGGACGCGGCCGCCGGTCCGGACGAGCTGGAGTCGCTCGGCTGGGCCGCGCTGGAGCCGCGGCTGCCGCGGCGGGAGCCCTGAGCCGGAGCGCATGATGCGCCCCGCCACCACCCGCCGGCTCGCTGCGGGGATCGCGGTCGCGGGACTCGCGGCCGCGGCGCTGGCGCTCGCCGGTCCCGACGGAAGCGGGGCGACGGGGACGTCGGAGCCGACCCTGCAGGCCGCCGGCCTGGCGATGGGCGGTTCGTGGACCGACGCGCAGGTGCGCCGCTACGCCTCGCAGTTCGATCTCGTCGTGGTCGGGGCCAGCGCCGACGCCGCGCGCGTGCGTCGCTTCCACGAGAGCCGCCCGGGCATCGTCGTGCTCGCCTACACCTGCGGCTTCGACGTGCACGACGACGCGCCGCTGTACGGCTGGATCCGCGGGCGGCACCCCGACTGGTTCCTCACCGACGCGGCCGGCCGGCGGCTGCACACCTATCGCGACCGCCATCGCTGGGCGCTGGACTGCGGGTTGCCGGCGGTGCGCGCCTTCTTCGCCGACTCGGCTCACCGGCGCCGGCGCGAGATCGGGGCCGACGGGATCTTCGAGGACAACGTCATGCCGGACTGGAACGGGCGCAACCTGGCCGGCCGCGGCGCGCGGCTGGCGCGCTACGCCACGCCCGCCCGGTGGCGCGAGGCGCTCGAGCTCTACCTGGCGGCGCTGGAGCGCGCGGTGGCCCCGGCGCCGGTGGCGGCCAACCAGGTGCGGCCGTGGACGCGGCACGGTCGGATCGTGGCGATCGAGGAGATGCCGCCGGGGGGCGAGGCCTGGACGGAGCGCGTGCGCGGGCTGGCCGCCCTGTCGCGCGACCGCACGCGCACGCCGCTGCTGGTGCACGCGCTCACCGGGCCCGACGATCCCGCGCGCGCCTTCGTGACCGCCAGCTACCTGATGGCGGTCGAGCCCGGGGCGCTGCTGTGCCTGCCCTGCCCGGGTCCGCGCGACTCGGCGCGCCGACTGCCCGAGCAGTCGCTCGTCCTCGGGCGGCCGCTGGGTCCGGCGCGGAACGCGGGCGGCGTGTGGTGGCGCGACTTCGAGCGCGCGCGGATCCTCGTGAACCCGACGGCGCGACCGCTCCCGGGTCGCTGGCCGGGCGCCGCCGGCGGGCCGGTGCTGCCCGCGCGCGGGGCCGGCATCGCCTGGCGGCCGGGCGTCGCGTCGTC
The DNA here is from genome assembly GCA_964398895.1 of uncultured bacterium. Taxonomy (GTDB): domain Bacteria; phylum Eisenbacteria; class RBG-16-71-46; order RBG-16-71-46; family RBG-16-71-46; genus JANXPZ01. The sequence goes on along the minus strand of CAYNPF010000033.1, from coordinate 548 downwards.
GCCGCGCCTGGCCGACTGGGTGAACCGGTGACGCCTCCAACCCCTGTGCTATATTGCCGTTTCGCGTCGCGCCGGCGGAGGTGGCCACCCCCGTCCGGCCACTCGCTCGCCTGACCCGGCCCGCGGAGAATCCCGTTTGATCCGACGCCGCCTGCTCCTCGCCTCCTCGCTCGCCGCGCTGTTCGCGCTCGGCTGGTGGGCGGGCCGTGCCGCCACGCGCGACCTCTACCCCGATCTCGACCTGTTCGTCGAGGTGGTGCGGAAGATCGAGGTCAACTACGTGGACCCGGTCCAGCCGCGCACCATGATCGAGGGCGCGATCCGCGGGATGCTGCGCCAGCTCGACCCGCACTCGCAGTACCTCGACGCGAAGGGTTACGCCAACCTGCTCAGCGTGGCCGAGGGCAGCTTCGGCGGCATCGGGGTCGAGGTGGGGATGCGCGACGGCTATCCCACCGTGATCGCCCCGATCGAGGGCACGCCCGCCTGGGAGGCGGGGCTGCGCTCGGGCGACGTGCTGGTCGCCATTGACGGCAAGTCCACCTACG
>CAYNPF010000032.1:0-15580 GCA_964398895.1 uncultured bacterium | reverse complement strand
CCTGGTTCAGGCTCAGCAGGAAGCGGGTCATGTCCGTCGTGGTGATGGTCACCGGGCCACCGTTGCGGATCTGCTCGTGGAACAGCGGGATGACGGATCCGCGCGAGGCCAGGACGTTCCCGTAGCGGACGCAGATGAAGCGCGTGTCCGCGCACCGCATGTTGGCCTGGAGGAACACGCGCTCCTGGATGGCCTTGGTCATCCCCATGACGTTGACGGGCTTGCACGCCTTGTCCGTCGAGATGCCGACGACCGTCTCCACCGGCAGGTGCAACTCCTGGATCGCCCGCACGATGTTCTCCGGCCCGCCGACGTTCGTCAGCACCGCCTGGTGCGGGAAGTACTCACAGGTCGGAACCTGCTTCAGCGCCGCGGCGTTGAACACGACGTCCGCCTCGCCGAGCACGGCCGCAACGCTGTGGAAATCGCGCACGTCACCGATCCGAAACTCCAGGAGGTCCCTGAAGTTCTGGTAGATCACCTCGTCGGTGGCGCTGGTCTTCTGCATGTACTCCACGCGCATGGCGTGCTGCTTCCCCTCGTCACGAGAGAAGACCAGGAGCTTGCGGGGAGTGCCCAACTCGCCCGACAGCAGCCGGCGCACCAGGACCTTCCCCAGAGAGCCCGTGCCTCCCGTGATCAGTACCCGCTTGTTTCCTAGCATGTCGTTCATCCTCGATGAGGTGTCGGTGACACCGGGTGATTCGACGAGGGGACTCACCGGGCGACCGCGGCCGAACCGCGGAGCCGGCCATAGAACGCGGCATCCAACGCCATCTCCCGGATCATCTCCGCCCATGAGGGCGGGACGTATCCCGTCGCCCGACGGAATCGCGTCGAGTCGAGGGTCCGGTCGCAGACGAACCGGTCCTCGGGGAGGATCTCGATCTCCTTCCCGTACGCCTGCTTCGCCAGCTGGAGCAGATCGAACTTGCTGATCGGCTCGCTCGAGACATGGTACAGGCCGTGCAGCTCCGGATCCGGGATCACGCGCTCGAGGATGATCCGCGACAGCTCGTCGGTCGTGAATCCCGAGTACATCGCCTTGCGGTACCCCATGATCGAGCTGGTCTGCGCGAGGAACCACTCGATCAGGCCGAGGCGGTTCTTGATCTCCTGCCCGATGATGGACGTGCGCAGGGTGATGGCATGCGGTCCCTGCACCTCCCCCAGGAACTTCGTCCGGCCGTAGACGTCCTCGGCATCGGAGGGATCGGACTCCACGTAGCCGCCCTTCCGTCCGGAGAAGACGCAGTCGGTGCTGATGTGGACGAACCGGGCGCCGACGGCGCGGCAGATCGCCGAGACCCGGTGCGGCAGGAGCGCGTTCATCGAGAGCGCCGGCAGGGGATCGCCCGCGTGCTCCATCTGCTTGATCAGCCCGATGCAATTGACCACGACCTCCGGATGCACCGCCCCCAGAGCCCCGATCACGTCATCGGCGGCCAGCCCGTCCACCCGGCGGAGGACTTGGTCCGCGGGGAATCGCCGGTCGTCCGGGAACGGATTCTCCTCCCCCCGGACGGTCACCCAGACCTCGTGTTCCCCCTGCAGGTTGATCCACAGCCGGTGGCCCAGCATACCCGTGCCACCCAGGAGGAGGATCCTCATCTCGCGATCCCGAGGCGCTTCAGGGTCAGTCCATCGCGGCTGAACCAGGCCCAGTACTCCGCCAGGCCAGCGGACATCTGCGTGCTCGGCCGGAAATCGAAGGCGGCGCCGGCGGCCCGGATGTCCGCCAGGCTGTCGCGCACGTCGCCCATTCGCGGCGGAGCGTGGCGCACGTCGCTGCGGACCCCGGCGATCTCCTGCATGATCCGCGCCAGCTCGTTGATCGTGATGCGCGTGGCGCTGCCGACGTTGAAGGTGCCACGCACGTCCTGCGCCAGGCCTGCCTGGATGTTGGCGGCCGCCACGTCACGGACGTTGACGAAGTCGCGTGTCTGCTCACCATCCCCGAAGATCGTCAGGGCTTCCCGCTTCAGGATCCGGTAGGCGAAGATCGGGATCACGTTCCCGTAGGCGTCGAAGCGCTGATGAGGGCCGTAGACGTTGAAGTAGCGCAGGCAGACGTTGTTCATGCCGTACAGCTTGTTGTAGACGAGGCACATCTTCTCGGCGGCCAGCTTGCTCGTGCCGTACGGTGAATCGGGATCCTGGGGGTGGTCTTCCGAGATCGGCAACGTCTTCAGTTCCCCGAAGATACCCGCCGAGGAGGAGAACACGACCCGGTCAATCCGGCAGGCCCGGGCGCTTTCGAGGACGTTGAGGGTGCCCAGTACGTTGATGGCCGAATCCACCTGGGGATGCTCGATGGAGCGCGCGTTGCCAACGCTGGCCGCCAGGTGGAAGACCACGCCGCAGCCCGCGATGGCCCGCTCGACGGCCTGGAGGTCACGGACATCCCCCTCCACGAAGGGGACACCGGCGACGAGGTTCTCGCGGTAGCCGCTCGACAGGTCATCCAGCACGATCGGCTCGTGACCGAGGGCGAGCAGGGCATTCACGATGTTGGAGCCGATGAACCCGGCCCCGCCGGTGATCAACGCTTTCATGAGCAGCCCCTAAGTTGGATGAGGCGGTCGAACCCCCGGTGGAGCGATGGCACGGTCGCACTCCGGGCGCGGATCGTCGGCCTCGACACGGCGGATGGCCCTCCCCCCGACCAGGATCTCTTCGATCCCACGAGGCGCTGCGCGCACCGGGCCGCCGCAGCGGAGGGGGCGACAGCCAGGGTCGGAAGACTCCACGGGAAAGACCGCATGACCCAATACCATACCGCGGCGCCGGGGCACACGCTAGCCACCCAACCCGGGCGCCGGCCGGGCGGGATGTCGCTCCCGACTGTGCGTGCGAGCGCCCGTTGCTCGTGAGTGTCCCTACCGCCCGGCGATCGGACCCCGGCGAGGCCGCGAGCCGCCGGTGGTCCGGGGAGACCCCATCGCCGAGGCGCCATCGCCCCGCGGCCAGTCCCCTTGGGCGACATCCAGGACGGTGGTACGCTCCTGCCGGCGCGTAAGGATGTGCCGGTCCCTTGCCCCGTCCTGGTCATGTATCCTTCGTCCTGGTCATGTATCCTTCGTCCTGGCCAGTAGATTCCGTAACCTCGGAACGCACGACCGTCTCCGTCTCGTCCCACGGCCTCACACCACCCCCGGGAGTGCCGCAACTCCCTAGCCGCGTGTCACCATGCTAGATGCCACCCCATCTCCACCCACGGCGCCGTCCCGCCACCCCGGTCGCGAACTCCGGGGCACACGCCCTCGCGCGGCCGCGACCGTGAATCGGCCCCCGGCCCCCAACTCCACCACCGGGATCTCATCCGGCGCCCCAGGGACCGTCTGAAATGTACGTCATCGTGTACGGGCCCGGGGGCGGGTTCCCGAACGGCCCCGCCGCCACCTCCCGCGTGCTCCTCTACGCGCGGGGACTCCTGAACGCGGGCGCCCGGGTGACCGTGCTGTGCCCGGGCCCGAGCGAGTACCCCAACATCCGGATCCTGAACCGGCAGGTCAGGGGTGAGCGCGACGGAGTCGAGTTCGAGTACACCTGCGGGACCACGATGCGCCAGCGCCACCGCATCGGCCAGCAATGGCTGGTCCTGAAGGGGATGTGGATGGCCGCGCGGCGCTGTCTCGCCCTGGACCGCACCCACGGCCTGGACGCCATCATCCTCTACTCCGAACACGACCCGCTGGTCGTCTTCTTCTGGTTCGTCGCCCGGTTGTGCCGCGCGCGCTACGTCTACGAACGTTGCGAGGAGCCCTTCTATCAGGCGGTCCATTCCCGCTTCTGGCGTCTTGTCAGCCTGCTCGACACCCACACGCTCTATCGGCTGTTCGACGCGGCGCTCGTGATCTCCGATCACCTGTGGCGCTACATGCGGCCACGCATGCGGCCCGGCGCCCAGTTGTTCAAGGTTCCCATCCTCGTGGATGTACAGCAGTTCTCGGCGCCGGCCCCCCCGCCCCTGCCGCCCGGCAGGTACCTCGCCTACTGCGGTTCGCTGCTCGAAGAGAAGGACGGCGTGCGTTCCCTCATGCAGGCCTTCGCCGCCGTGTCCGCCGAATTCCCCGACCTCAGTCTCGTCCTGATCGGCGATTCGATCCGGGAGAGTCGGATTCCGACCTATCGCCGCTACGCCGAGGGACTGGGACTCGCGGGGCGCGTGATCTTCACCGGCATGGTGGCGCGCAGCGAACTCCCGGCCTACCTCGCCAACGCCTCCATCCTGGCGCTCGCCCGTCCCACCAGCCGGCAGGCCGAGGCGGGCTTCCCGACCAAGCTGGGCGAGTACCTGGCGACCGGCAAGCCCGTGCTGGTGACGAGGACCGGCGAGATCGCCTCCTACCTCACCGACGGCGACGACGTGTTCTTCGCGCCGCCGGACGACGTCGCGGCATTCGCCGAGCGCCTGCGCTACATCCTGCTCCACGCCGAGGAAGCGGCCGCCGTCGGGCTCCGCGGGCGGGAGGCGGCCCTGCGGCACTTCGACTACCGGGCGAACGGTCGCCGGCTCAGGACCTTCCTCGATCAGTTGTGTCGGACGCGTCCCTGACGCCGCGGATGGCGCGATGAAGATCCTGCTCGCCAACTACCGCTACTTCGTCTCCGGCGGACCCGAACGCTACATGTTCAACGTCACGGAGGCACTGACGGAGCGCGGCCATGAGGTCGTTCCCTTCTCGATCCACTACTCGCGGAACCGGCCCACCCCCTACAGCCGCTACTTCGTGGAGCCCCTGGGCGCGCGCGACGAGGTCTACTTCCGCCAGCAGAAGATGACCCCCAGGACGTTCTCGACCACGCTGGCCCGGCTGTTCTATGCCCGCGACGTGCACGACGCGGTGCGGTCGCTGACCGCCGACACCCGGCCCCAGGTCGCCTACGTGCTGCACTACCTCCGCAAGCTGTCGCCATCGCTGCTGGTGGGACTCGCGCGGTCCGGCGTGCCGATCGTCGTGCGCCTCTCGGACTACGCGATGATCTGCCCGCAGTCGCACTGCCTGCGGGACGGGCGTCCCTGCGAGCTGTGCGTGCGGGGGAACCTGTGGCCGAGCGTCCGATACCGTTGCGTGCAGGGGAGCCTGGGGGCCTCGGCGTTGAACGCCCTGGCCACGGGATACCATCGTGCGGCGCGCTTCTTCGACCTCGTGGATCGCTTCGTCGTCACGACCCGGTTCATGCAGCGCAAGATGCTGGACGCGGGCTACGCGGAGGAACGGCTCTGTCACATCCCCACCTTCGTGGACAGCCACGTGTTCCGTCCCGCACCCCGGGCCGGCCGACCGGCCTTCGTCGCCTACGCGGGGCGGCTGGAGGCGATCAAGGGCGTGCACGTCCTGATCGACGCCTTCGCCGCGCTGCGGGCGAAGCGCCCCGGTCTCGGCCTGTCGCTGCGCATTGCCGGGAGCGGCGACGCGGAGTACGTCGCCCGGCTCGAGCAGCAGGTCCAGCGCCTCGACCTGGGAGACTCCGTCGTGTTCGTGGGTGAACAGGACATTGACGGACTGGTACGACTGCTGGCCGGAGCGCTGGTGACGGTGGTGCCCTCCCTGTGGTACGAGAACCTGCCGAACGCCATACTCGAGAGCTACGCCTGCGGCACACCGGTCCTGGCGTCGAATGCGGGCTCGTTGCCGGAGTGCATCGACGAGGGACGGACCGGCCACCTGTTCGAACCTGGGGATGCCGAGGGCCTGGCCGAGCGTCTGGGGTATTGCTGCGACCATCCGGAAGCGACAGCCGAGATGGGCGGGAATGCGCGCACGGCGGCGGAGACGGTGTACTCCAGGGAACGGCACCTGGAGAGACTCCTGCGCCTGTTCTCGGAGACGGCCCGCGTTCCCGGTCGCCGGGTGTGGGCCGGACGACGCGCTTGAACTGACGCCCTACGCGGTCGTGTCCTCCGGACCCCGGGCCGCCGGGGGTGCGGCCCCCGACCCCGCCCACCACGGGTGGTCGGTGGGGGCGGGCGCGGCTCCTTCGAGCAACCGCCGGTAGGCGGCCTCCACGTCTCGGGCCAGCACGTCGAAGAGTCGATGGGTCTCGACCCAGGCGCGCCCGCGGGCACCGTCGCGGCGGGCCCGGTCGGGATCCCGCAGGTAGCGCTCGAGCGCGTCGGCAAAGGCGGCGGCGTCGTTCTCGACGCACACGCCGCCGCCGCTGTCGTCGAGCGCCTCCTCGGCGTCCCGGACCCGCGAGGCGACGACCGGAAGTCCCGCACTCATGTACTCCACGACCTTCAACGGAGAACAGGACCAGTTGACGCCATACCGGTCGTCCACCGGGAGCGCGTAGAGGCCGACGCGCGCGGCGCGGAGTAGCGCCGGCACCTCGTCATACGGTACGAACGGGACGAACTGGATGCGATCCGCCACCGACAGACCGCGCAGGCGATCCCGGGCCGCCTCCGTCAGCCGGGCCACGACGAGGAAGCGGCTCTCCGGGAGACGCTGCGCCACCTCGTCGAAGATCCGGAAGATCAGGCCGGGGTCACGTCGGAGATCGAGGTTCCCGAGATAGCACACGATGGGCGCCTCCCTGGCCCCCGCGACGCGGCGATCCGCCGCCGCGGATCCGCCGCGGTCGAAGGTGGAGCGCGACACGCCCACCGGGAACGGGACCATGCGCCGGGGGTCCACGCCCTCGCGATCGCGCAGGATCTCCCCCAGGGCCACGCTGATCGGGAAGACCACGTCGGCGCCGCGCAGCACCATGCGCCGCAGCAGGATCCACAGGCGCAGGCTCACCCGCTCGAGCGGCCCGCCACGATCGCCGAGGTCCATGTTCACGAGCCGCCCCTCGAAGTGCGGATGGTCGAGCTGGTAGGCGAAGCGCACGCCGTGACGCCGCGCGGCCCACAGCGCCAGCAATCCCTCCGTGACGAGATCGCGGACCTGCAGCACGTCGGGCCGCTCCCGCGCGAGCCTCTCCATGAGGCGTGCCTTGAGCAGGAAGCCGACCCACTTGTTCCAGCGGTTCGACAGGACACCCAGCGGGCGCGGCAGCGTGCTGTCCGGGCGCCGCCGGACCTCGAAGTGACGCACCCCGCCCTCGCGGCGCTCCACGATCTCGTTCCGGCCGCCCGTCGCCGATATCACCCAGGTGATCTCGTGCCCCATGGCCGGGAAGCAACCAAGATAGACCCCCGGGGAGGTCGGGTAGGGGTCGGTGTGCCAGATGACGAGTCTCATCCCGGGTCCACTCGGGTCAGTGCGTGCCGAGGCTCCTCGCCTCGGCCTCGTCGCTCCCCTTCAGCCGGCTCAACCCCTCGAGGGCGGCGGCCCAGAACTGGCTCAACTCCGAACGGGAGAACGTGTGCAGGGCGAAGAGGCACGCGACGTAGGCGACCCCGGCCAGCGGCAGCGCCAGGTAGAGGTGCAACCCCGGCAGGAGATGGAGCAGGAGGCCGACAACCACAGCGGCTGCGACCGGCTTGAGGATCGCCCGCAGGATGTGCGTGCGGGCCACGTACTTCTTCACGTAGTACGCGTTCACGGCCGCCACAGCCACCTCGCTGACCGCGCCGGCGACCGCTGCTCCCACGTAGCCGAAGCGGGGAATGAGCGTCAGGTTGAGCCCCGCGTTCACCACCAGCGCCAACCCGGTCGCGACCATGACCCGCTTCTGGTTGCCGGAGGCCACCAACGCGCGCCCCATGGTGATGCTGATGGTCGAGGGCACGAGCATCAGCCCCATGATCGGCAGGACCGCAGCCGTGTTCTTGAACTCGTCGCCGAGGAGCTTGGAGGCCACCCGCGGCAGGAAGACGAAGCACAGGATGAAGTACAGCGCCAGGATCAGCTGGTAGCGCACCGCGCGGGTCACCGCGCTACCCATGCGCTCGCGGTTGGCGTGCGCCAGCGAGGCGAACACGGGATAGATCGCCACGAGGAAGCTGTCCCGCAGCACGGTGAAGAAGAGCATGAACTTGGCGCTCGCCTTGTACCACCCCACCTGGGCGTTGCCCTTCAACTCCCCCAGCAGCACCGCATCCAACTGCTGGTAGACGATCACGAAGCTGGCTGCGAACGCGATGGGAATGGACTCCTTCAGCATGAAGAAGAGCGTGCTCATGCGGGGCTTCGTCCACTCGAGATGCAATCTCCCCATGAGGTGGGCCGAGACGGCGAACCTCAGCACCGCCGCCACAACCATCGCGGAGAAGATCCAGCGCAGGTCCCGGCCGAGCAGGACGCAGATCCCGCCCAGGATCACGAACACCAGCTGGTTGACGATGTTCGCGATCGCGATGTAGCCCATCTCGTCGAGCCCCTGGAACACCGCGTCGTAGGTCTGGGCGATGGTGGTGATCAGCAGGATGAAGCTGTAGCACCAGATGCCCCAGAGGAGGTCGCCGTGGTAGCCGCGCACATGGGCAGAACCGAGGACGAGCGCGAGGCACAGGGGGCCGAGCACCAGCTTGAGGGTCATCACCCCCTGCAGGAACTCGGGCAGGCGCGGGCTCTTCTGCGCCACCTCGCGGGTCATGATCATGTCCAGGCCGAGCGTGGCCAGGATGCTGAACAGGTAGACGAAGGCCTCGGCACGCTGGTAGGTGCCATAGCCCTGCGAGCCCAGGCTCCGGGCGAGGACGATCATCATCCCCATCCCCATGCCCCGCACGATCAGTCCAGAAAGAGCCAGCAAGCCCGTGTTCCGCAGGACCTTACGGGCGTGGCCCTGGTCGGGATCCGCGGCGTGCAGCACCGTCGCTGTGGCGTCGGGGGGGATGGTGGAACTCATCGGCGACGGTCACTCATGGCACGGAACGGTTGGGGGACGCGACTCCCCCCGTTCGGGCGGGGAAGCGGGCTGGAATCCCCGAGGGGCATAGGAACTCCGTAGGGCGAATCCTAGCACAGGAGGCCGCGGAGGTCGTGGCCCTCCTCCGCCGGCGAGCACCACCGCCACCGCGGTCACGACGACCCGCCCGGACGGGCCCGATTGGCGCACGAGGTCATCTCCCATCGGGTCGCGACGCCGCCCGGGACGATCCCGTGGCGATGGCGGGCCTCCGCCGCCGTGGGCCACGAGACACCCGACGCATCCCGACGCCACCGCGACGCCGCGTGACGACCAGCCGGCCCCGGCTCAGGCCGGAGTGGCTGTCACGATCGAAGAACCAGTCGCTCAGCCGCAGGTTGGCGTAGCGCGGCTCGCGCAGCATGCGGACCTCGACCCGATACGAGCCGGCGGCGACGTCCCGCGGCACCTCGAGGGCGAACGAATCGCGCACGACCTCGTCGCTCCGCCAGAGGTCCACGCCGTAGGCGTCGCCGGCGGGCACGAACTGCGTGACGAAGCGGTAGCGTTCGTGGCGCCACGCCTCGAGCAGCTTGCGCGCCGGCTTGCCGAGCCAGCGTGGCCCGGACACGACCCCGGGCTCGCGGTCGAAACGCACGACCACCGAGTACGAGCCGGCCGGAGCCGGCCGGAGGGCGCACCAGCGGATCACGCCGCCGAGGCTCTCCCCCGGCGCGACGCTGGCCGCGCTCAACGCCAGCGTCAGCGGCACCGGCAGGCCGTCCGCCGGCGGCGCCAGCGACGGCACGTCCACCACCCGGCGCGGCTCGATCACCGGCCGCGCCGGCGGTGGCCCTGTGAGCGTATCCAGGGCCGAGCGGACGATGCCGTAGACGACGAAGTCGCCGGCGTCGTGGCGCCGCGGGAAGACGCACGGGTGCGCGTCGAAGCGCGCCCGGGCGGCATCGAACCAGGGCCGGCTCGGCGCCCAGTAGGCCAGCCGCGGCGGCCGCGCGAAACGACCGTTCAGCACGATCACGTCGGCGCCGCTGCGACGCACGATTTCGCGCAGCCGTGCCCAGGTCCCGAACGGATCGAGCGCGTCGCGGGCGTCGAGGATGCGCTGCAGCGCCAGGGTGTCGTTGGGCGAGCCGTGCTGGTCCTCCAGCGTGGCCACGTGCAGACCGGTCGTCATCGGCACCAGGTACGAGGTCGCGGGATCCGAGAGCACGACGCTGCCGCGGTCCAGGTGCCGCGCCATCCAGGCGAACTCGGCCCGCCAGCGAGCGGGCGACTCGGCCGGCTCGGCCGTCGTCGCCACCGTCGGGTCGGCCAGCACCTGCACCGCGTCCCGCGCGGCCGGCGCGAGCAGCAGCAGCGCCAGCAGCCCCAGGGCGGCGGCCGTCAGGCGCCTCGCCGCCGGGCCGGGGCCGCGCAGCGTCGCGGCGCACTCCCGCAGCAGCCAGGCGATCACCACGGCGAAGGGCACGAAGCCCAGCGTCCGCATGAGCATGTAGCCAAGTCGCGGCTGCAGCAGGGGCACGAGCCACGGATCGTAGGCGATCAGCGCCACGGCCACCGAGGCGGCCAGCAGGAACAGCACCGGCGTGCGGTGACGTCCGCGCGTCCACAGCCAGGGCCAGGCCAGCGGCACCAGCACCCAGGCGGGACCGGTCCACGACCAGAGCTGGCCGATCGAGACGACGCAGAGACGGTCGGTCAGATAGGTCAGCCCCTGCGGCTCGGTGTGGATCGCGTTGCCGGTCGCATAGGCACCGAGGAAGCGCACCACCAGGTACGGCGCGGCGACGATCGCCATGCCCAGACTCGTGCCGAGCAGGCGGCGCGACTCCGCGCCGAGGCGACGGTCCCGCAGCCACAACGCCACGCCCAGCGCCGACAGCACCACCGCCAGGTTGACGGCCGCGAACACGTGCGTCGCCACCGCCGCGAAGGCCAGCCCCACCGCCGCCAGACGCGTCGCGACCGAGTGGCGCCGCAGGTCCACCAGCACCGCGACCACGGCCGCCAGCGCGAGCTGGTCAATCAGCGACGAGGCGTAGGCCGCGTGGCGGATCGGGCTCTGCGCCAGCCCGCCACCGTGGACCAGCGGCACCAGCCAGGCGCTCAGGACCGCGCCGGTGGCGCCGGCGCAGAGCAGCCCGAGCATCGCCGCGTTCAGCACCAGCAGCGGCGCGACCAGGGCGCTCAGCCAGCGCCACAGCTCGAGCGGATCCAGTCCCGACGTTGCGGCCAGCAGGGCGACGACGCCGTGCCACAGCCCCTTGCGCGGATCGGCGCCGAGTCGGCCGGCGTCGCGGAAGAAGGCGTCGTCCGGGAACAGCCGGCCGCCCTCCAGCATGCGCCGCAGCGTGCCGACATGGTCGGGCGCATCGCCCGAGAAGCCCATGACCGGCCCGAGACGCGCGGCATGCACCGCCACCAGCAGCGCGGCCAGCAACACGGCGAGCGCGGCGGCTCGCGGCAGGCGCGGTCCCCCGGCGTCCGGCGCGGAGCGACCGCGAACGAGGACGACGGTCCAGGGCAGCACGCTGGTGAGCGGCAGCCAGCCGAGGAGCCCGAGGAAGGAACGTCCGGTGGCGGCGACGAGCCCCACCAGCGCCGCGTCCCACGCCACGCCGAGACCGAAGGCCCAGGCCGCCGCCAGCCAGGCGCCGCCCGGCGGCCGCGCGCCGAGCGCGACGAAGGCCCAGCCCGGCACCAGCACCACCACCGCCAGCGCGATGGCGAGGCGCACCGGATCGGGCAGCCAGGCCAGCCCATGGACCAGGAGCGACACGTGCAGCACCAGGCTCGCAACGACGATCCCGAGGACGCCCCGGCGGCTCATGCGTCCGCCTCCGCGGAGCGCCGCAGCCACAGGTACAGCGGCAGCCAGCCCAGCGCCACCACGCCGGTGCGCAGCAGCGCCACGACGAACGACGACTCCGCTCCGCGCAGGCAGGCGACGAGGACCACCGCCATCATCCAGACGCAGGGGGCGAAGCTGATCACGGCGAAGCGCCACCCTCCCCCGGGACCCGGGGCGAGATCGCGCGCGGCGGCGACGACGATGGCCACCGCGAAGAGGCCGTAGCCGGCACCCGAGGCAGCCGCCACCGGTCCGGGCAGGGGCAGCCGGCTGGCGACGCCGAAGACGAGCAGGGCCGTCGCCACGACCGCGCCCAGCCCGCCCAGCAGCAGCACGCGGCCGCGACCGCTGCCCAGCAGCCAGTAACCCGGCAGGGTCGAGGCCGACAGCAGCAGGGCGCCGACCGCCAGCAGGCGAACGGCGCCGATGGCGTCGCGGTACTGCGGCAGCCAGCGGGACAGGACCGGGCCGACCCACACCATGGCCACCGCGACCAGCGGCGGCAGCAGCAGGGCGAGCAGGCGCTGGGCGCGGCGGACCGCAGAGCGCACGGCGGCGGCATCGGTGGCGCCGCCCGCGGCCGCGGCGATGCGCGGGTAGAGCACGGTCGCGGCGGCCTCCGGCAGGTAGAGCACCAGGCCGGCGGCCATCAGTCCCAGGCTGTAGTCGCCCAGGCTCTCGGGCCGGCCGAAGCGGATGAGGGCGAGGCGATCCAGCGAGCGGAGCACCAGCGAGACGAGGAACGAGGCGAAGACCACGAAACCGCCGCGCACCAGGCCGGCGCCGTCGCGCACCGCGCCGGGGCGCAGCGGCACGTCGGGCGCGGCCAGGCGCACCCAGACGAGCGCGGCCAGCGTGCCCGCCAGCCAGCCCCACAGCAGCCCGAGGATGCCGTGGTGCACGACCAGCAGGATGCCGAGCCCGCCGCCGAGCAGCGCCTGCACCGCCGCCGAGGCGCTCACCGCGCCGAAGCGTCCGCGCGCCCGCAGCGCCGAGCCCTGGTACTGCACGACGGACTGGAGCAGGGCCGCGGCCAGCATGAGCAGCGGCGGCCACACCCCCAGCCCCCGCAGCAGCGCCGGGTGCCCGGTGGCGACGACGAGCGACACCAGCAGGGCGTACGCCGCCCCGCCGGCCAGCATCACGCTCCAGGCGCCGGCGAGCAGCCGCCGGGCCGCGGCGGTCTCGCCGCGCACGGTCGGGGCGGGCAGGCGCAGATCGAGACCCTGCAGCACGCCGACCGAGGCGTAGGGCCCGTAGTCGAGGATCAGGTTGAGCGCGTTCCAGCCACCGAAGCCGGCCGGTCCCAGCGCCACCGCCGCCACCAACCCGCGCACCAGCAGCACCGCCCGCGCGACGTACTGGCTGGCCGCCAATCCCAGGGTGTCGCCCACGAAGCGGCGGAAGCTCATCGCGTTCCCCCGGCGACCGGCTGGCAGCCGACCGCGGCGTGCCCTAGAATCACCTTGTCCATGCCACGAACCGAACCGATCCGCGACCGCCGCCGATGAACGAACCGACCGCGACCCTGGCCTCGCGCGGCGGCACGCCGGTGCGCTCCGCGTTCCTGCCCTTCTCGCGTCCCTGCATCGGCCCGCGCGAGAAGCAGCTCGCCATCGAGGCGCTGGAGTCGGGCTGGATCACCACCGGTCCCCGGGCGCAGGAGCTGGGCGAGCGCATCGCCGCCCGCGTCGGCGTGCGCCACGGCACGGCGCTGAACTCCGCCACCGGCGGGCTGCACCTGGCGCTGGCCGCCCTGGGCATCGGCCCCGGTGACGAGGTCATCACCTCGACCTACACCTTCGTCGCCTGCGTGAACGTCATCGAGCACGTGGGCGCCGAACCGGTCCTCGTGGACGTCGAGCCCGACACCCTCTGCCTCGATCCCCGTGCGGTGGAGCGGGCGATCACGCCGCGCACCCGTGCCATCATGCCGGTGGACTACGGCGGCCATCCCGCCGACCTCGACGCCATCAACGCGCTGGCCCGCGGCCGGGGCATCCGGGTCGTCGAGGACGCCGCGCACGCGCTCGGCGCCGCGGTGGGCGATCGGCCGGTGGGGGCGCTGGCCGACGTGACGGTGTTCTCCTTCTACGCCACCAAGAACCTGACCACCGGCGAGGGCGGCTGCGTCGTCACCGACGACGACGCGCTGGCCGGGCGGGTCGAGCTGCTCGCGCTGCACGGCATGGACCGCGACGCGTGGAAGCGCTACTCCGACACCGGGAACTGGTACTACGAGATCACCTCGCCCGGCTTCAAGTACAACCTCAGCGACGTGCTCGCCGGCGTGGGCCTGGGCCAGCTCGAGCACTTCGACGAGATGCAGCGGCAGCGGGCCGAACACGTGGCCCACTACGACGCGCTGTTCGCCGACGTACCCGAGGTGCGCACGCCCCGCGTGCGACCGGGCGTGACCCACGCCCGGCACCTCTACCCCATCGCCCTCGAGCTGGAGCGGCTCACCTGCGACCGCGGCCGGTTCGTCGCCGAGCTGCGCGCCGAGAACATCGGCTCCTCGGTGCACTTCATCCCCATCCACCTGCACCCCTACTTCCGCACCCGGCTCGGCGTCGGCCCCGGCGACTTCCCCATCGCCGAGGACGCCTACCACCGCGCGGTGACCCTGCCGCTCTTCCCGCACATGACGCCGCGCGACGTCGAGGACGTGGTCGCCGCGGTGCGCAAGATCGTCGGCGCCTACCGCCGCTAGCCCGGCCGCCGCCGGCCGGCGGCGCCGCGTCATCTCTCCCCCTCGCCGATCCGGTCCAGCGAGCGCAGCGAGAGTCCCTCGCGCCGCAGGTAGAGCAGGCCCACCACCGTCACCGGCAACCACTGCGCGAACCAGTAGAACCAGGAGAACGAGTTCGTCAGGTCACGGTTGGTCACCCCGAACAGGGCCAGGCCGGCGACGCAGGCCAGGTTCATGGTGCCGATGTAGCCCGGGGCCGCCGGAGCCATGATGGCGAAGGCACTGATCACCAGCAGCAGCAGGCCGGCGTACCAGGGCAGGTGCATCCCGAAGGCCAGCATGCAGAGCTGCAGCGCCAGGCCGAAGCAGCCGAACAGGATCAGCGAGAGCAGGAACACCCACAGCAGCCGCGGCACGTCGCGGAACAGGCCCAGCCCGTCGAGGAAGTGCTCGAGCGCCTGCACGATGCGGTCGCGGTGACGGGCGGGCAGCCGCCGGCCCAGCGCGGCGATCCAGCGACGGGTGGTCTGCGGCATCCGCTCGAGCACGATCAGCAGCAGCGTCAGCCCGAGGGTGAACCCGATCAACGTGCCGGCGCCCGCCTGGGTCATCCGTGCCGCCTCGCTGTCGGACCGCATCGGGTGCACGAGCAGCGTCAGCCCGAGGATGGCGAGCAGGGCGAGCATGTCCACCACCCGCTCGACCACGATGGTGGCCAGCGCCATGCTGGTCGAGCAGCGCTCGCGCCGCGCCAGCACCCAGGGACGCACGAACTCGCCCAGTCGGAAGGGCAGCACGTTGTTGGTCATGAAGCCGATCATCGTGGCGCTGAGCAGGCTGTCGAACGGCATCCGCCGGCCGCCGGCCAGCAGCGAGCGCCAGCGCAACGACCGCACCCAGAAGCTGGCCAAGGCCAGGACCATGACCGCCACGAACATCCAGGGATTCGCGCGGGTGAGCGCCTTCCACACCTCGGGCAGGCTGACGCCGCGCATCGAGAACCACACCGCCACCGCCGAGACGGCGATCCCGAGGGAGAGCTGGAGGGCGCGCTTCACGGACGCTCCGGGGACCGCGCCGCAGCCGGCTGGCGATCGCCCCGCAGCTCCTCGACCTCGCGCCGCAGCACGGTGAGATCCCGGGCGAGCGTCCGGTTCTCCGGGCTTTCCGTGCTGACGACGTGCAGGATGAGGGCTTCCAGCACCGAGCGGGCGGACTCGTCCCAGTGGGAATCGCGCTCCCCGCCCGGCGTGACCAGGGCATCGGCG
>CAYNPF010000031.1:0-15836 GCA_964398895.1 uncultured bacterium | reverse complement strand
TCCACCTCGGTCGCGAGGTCCTGGTGCGCGGCGGTCAGCACCGCACGCAGCGCGATGAACTCGACCCAGTGGCCCTGCTCGGGCATCCGCGGCCACCGGCGCCGGACCAGCTCGCGCAGGCGGCGACGGGCCCGGTTGCGCTGCACCGCGCCCCCGACGCTGCGCCGGCTGGCGATGAAGCCGAACCGCGTCCCCTCGCCGGGACGCGCCAGCGCCAGCACGATGCAACAACGCCCACGGTAGGCCACGCCCGACTGGCGGACGGCCGCATGGTGCTGCGGCGTCGTCAGCCGGTGCTCGGGTGTCAGCCGTTCGCGGCGTTCGTCGGTCGTCGGCATCGGACTGGCCTCCCTCCAAGGGAGTGCGTCCCGATCGTTCGCGAAACGCGGAGCCCATCCGCCGACCCGGGGCGCGTGGGCGCACCCGAGATCCGTGGCGGGCCAGGGACGGGGGAGAGAGAGGCTCAAGGGCCGCGTTCCAGCCCGGACGTCCAGGCTACTTCGACTTCTTCGAGACGGTCAGGCGCTTGCGGCCCGTCTTGCGCCGGGCGGCGAGCACCTTGCGGCCGCCCTTGGTCTTCATGCGCGCCCGGAAGCCGTGGGTCTTCTTCCGGTGACGATTGCGGGGGCGGTAGGTGCGCTTCATGGGCTGGATACCTCGATTGCACAGGGGTTTGCGGCGAGGAAAGAACGACGCAGACTACGCGAGAGCCCGCTCCCGAGTCAAGAGAGCCCGCCCCGGGGCCGAAGCCGCTCATCCCGGCCGGCGGAGTGGCCGATAACCACGGCAGACCGCCAGCGGATGGACCCGGCGGCCCGGGATGCCCTCCCGGACGCCGGTCCGCGACCATGGAGGGCCTCAGGTTGACCCCGTCCGGCTCGATCGCCGCACGCGAACTCACCCCCCGGGCACAGGCCAGCGCCGACTGGTTCCGCCACCTGGCGCGGGCGCTGCGCGTGTTCCGCCTGTATCGGAGCGAGAACCCGGTCGTGGTGAGCACCCAGGAGGGGATCACCACCGAGCTGGCCGAGCTGCTGCAGGCCCATGGAGGCTGGCAGCTTCGCTTCTCTCCCAGCGAGATCCTCCTCGACGACGAGGCGGTGGTGAGCGTGACCGCCGGCGCGACCGGCACCGAGCGACCCCGCTCCATCACCGACTCCATCCCCTTCCTCTTCTACCGCGACGGCCTGCGCCGGATCACCCTGCAGGAGGACGCGCCCCGCCACGAGCTGGAGACCTTCATCCGGATCCTGCGGACGGTGGGCACCGGCAGCGACGCCGAGGACGACTTCGTGACCCTGCTGTGGCAGTCCAACCTCGCCTGCATCCAGATCGAGGCCGTGCCGCTCGAGCAGATCATCTACCTCAACGGTGGACCGGGCGACGACACGGGGGGCGACCTTGACCCGGCCGGGCAGCTCTACGCCGTCTCGCCCAGCGGATCCGAGATCCGCGCCGATCTCGGCCAGGCAGCCGGTCCGCAGGGAATGCACCGCGACACCTTCGACGACTGGATCCTGCCGGAGACGTTCGTCGAGGTTCCGGAGGCCTTCGCCCGGCTGGAGCCGGGGGCCGAGGCGGCCCGGGCCGAATTCGTCGCTGCCCGGGAACGGGAGGCTTCCGGTGGTTGGTCGGCACAGGTGCCGGGGTTCCTGCGCGGGCTGCGGGCACTGGACGGATCCGAGGACATGCAGGGCGTGCTGGCGCACTCGGCGACGAGCTGGCTGACCTCGGCGCTCCAGGTCGCCGACTGGGTCGAGGCCACCCGGGCCCTCGAGCTGCTCAACGAGATGGACCCCGAGCGACGCCTGGCCGGCGGTGAACTCACGGCGGCGCTGGGGGCCATGGACGGCCAGGAGCTGACCGACCGCTTCGACGAGGGCGACGCCGGTGATCTCAATCGCTTCGCGGCCTTCGTCGTCGGCGTCGGCGCCCCGGCGGTCGGACTGTGCGTGGACGTCATGTCCCGCGCCGACCGGGCCCGGGTGCGCGCCGCCACCGTGACGGCCCTCTGCTATCTCTGCGCCGAGGATCCCGAGCTGCTCGCGCCCTGGCTGCTGGACTCGCGCTGGCACGTCGTCCGCAACGTCGTCTTCGTGCTCGGCCACATCGGCGGTCCGGCCGTCGGTCCGCTGCTGCAGACGGTCTCGCGCCATCCCGAGCCGCGGGTCCGCCGCCAGCTCGTGCAGGCGCTGGGCGCCCTCGCGCCCGAGGTGCGCGGCCCGATGCTGATCCAGCAGCTCGACACGCGCGACCCCCAGTTGCTGGCCGCCACGCTCAACATCCTGACGCGCGACCGCGACCCCCGCACCGCCCGCGCCATCCTCGCCTGCATCGCCGCGCCCGACTTCGACTCGCGCGGCGAGGACAACCAGCGCGCGTTGTTCAACGCCCTCGGCGAGGTGGCCGACGACGCAGCGGTCCCGGCGCTCGAGGCCCTGCTGAACAAGGGCGGCTGGTTCGCCCGCCGCACGCTGCAGCGGGTGGCCGCGGCACGGACCCTGCGCCGCATCGGCACGCCGCAGGCCATGGCCGTACTCGAGGCGGGCGCGCGCGCCCACAGCGAGGCCGTGCGCAGCGCCGCGCTCGAGGCGATCGGCGCGAGGGGACGCTCGTGAACGCCCCCGACCGTGCCACCGCGCGCCCCGCCGACGAGCGGTTGCGCGAATGCGGCCTGGATCTCATCACCCGCCTGCTGGCGCTCGTCCGCATCGGTCGCTCCTACCAGGTGGACAACCAGGTCTTCCGTCAGCAGTTGCACGCTTTCCTCGAGGCGCTGACACCCGCCCTCGCCGACGAGCACGAAGCGGCCCTGATCTCGCTCGACGACGATCTCTACCTGAACGGCGTGCGGCTGCCGGTCCGCACCTCCAACCTGCGCTTCCACCAGGCGCTGATGCAGGAGCTGACCCGGCGCCGCATCGCCGGCGTGCGCATCCTCGACGGGGCGACGGAGACGGAGCTCGCGCACTTCTTCCGGCTCTTCCTCCAGCCCAGCGTCTACAACGGCCCCGCGCTGCTCGAGGCCTGCACCGCGGCCGGCGTCACGCGCGTCCTGCCCGCCCTGCACGCCTCCACGCAGTTCGCAGAGGACGCGGACCTGCTCGGGGCCGGCGACGGCGGTGACGGCGCGGACGGTACCGGGTCGGGCGGCGAGGCCGGCGAGGCGGAGCCCACCCGATCGGACCCGATCGGGCCGCGGCCGGTCGCGCGCAAGACCTATTCGCTCGCGCTGCTGGGCGCCCGCTCGGTGCTCACCGCGACCGTGCTGCAGGAGGGCATGCCGCTGAGCCGCGCCAAGCGCGTCGTGCAGCCGCTCATTGACGGCGCCCTGTCCGGCGAATCGGTCCTGCTCGGGCTCTCGGCGATCAGCCATCACGACGAGTACACCTACGCCCACGCGGTCGGCGTCTGCCTGGTGGCGGTCACGATCGGGCGCGTGCTCGGCCTCGCGCGGCGCGACCTCGCCGACCTCGGCGTGGCGGCCCTGCTGCACGACGTGGGCAAGGCGGCGGTGTACGGCCGCATCCGTCATCCGCTCGAGCAGTTCGACGACGAGGACCGGCGGTTGGCGGAGAGCCACACGCTGGAGGGGACGAAGCTGATCGCACACGCCACCACCCTCAACGCCGCCACGCTGTGCTGCATGCAGGTCGCGCTCGAGCACCACGCGGGGCGGACGACGGATGGCTACCCGGCGCTGCCGGAGGGCTGGCCGGTCAGCCGGCTGTCGGAGATCGTCTCGATCGCCGACTGCTTCGCCAGCCTGCAGGCCCATCGCGGCGAGCGCGGACGAACCGTCACGCCCTACGAGGCCCTCGGCATGGTGCTCGGTCCCTACGCCTCGCGCTTCGACCCGGCGCTGACGTGGGCGCTGGTGCGGGCCCTCGGCTTCTACCCGCCCGGGCAGATCGTCGAGCTGAGCGACGGGCGGACGGCCTTCGTGCTCGCCCCCAATCCCGACGACCCGGCGCGCCCCCACGTGCGCACGCTGCCCGGCGCCGACGGCACCCCCGCCGAGGAGCTGCACCCGCTGCCCGCGGAGCTGGCGGTGACACGGGCGCTTGCCGCCACCGAGTACCCGGATCTCCCCATCGCCGCCTGAGCGGCCCCCGGAACGACCGCAGCCCGGACCCGCGACCCACCCGTGGTGGGATCCCGGTGTCCGGGCCGTCGTGCAACGTCGTGGGGCGCGGTGAACACCCGCCGGGTCAGGCCGCCCGCAGCTCGGGCTCCTCCTCGACCTCGTTGATCGCTTCGGTCGGCAGCCGCACCCAGAAGGTGCTGCCCTCGCCGAGGCAGCTGCTCACGCCCACGTGCCCGCCGTGCAGCTCGGTGATGCGCTTGACCAGGTGCAGCCCGATGCCCAGTCCGCCGGCGAGCTTGCCGCGCTCGCCCTGGCCGAACAGCTCGAAGATGTGGGTGGCCTCCTCGGGCGGGATGCCGGTGCCGCGGTCGGCCACCTCGATGCGCACGAAGTCGCCGTCGCGCCGGGTGGCCAACTCCACGGTGCCGGCCGCCGGACTGAACTTGACGGCGTTGCCCAGCAGGTTCACCAACACCTGCCGCATCTTGACCTCGTCGAGCTGGACGGACGGCAGGTCGTCGGCCAGCCGCTCGACCAGCTCGATGCCGCGCTTGCCGGCCAGCACGCGCGAGGTCTCGACGGCCGCGTGGGCGATCTCGTTGACCGACATCGAGACCCGGTGCAGCACCAGCTTGCCGCTCTCGATGCGGGTCAGGTCGAGGATGTCCTCGATCAGGCCCAGCAGGCGGTTCGCCTCCAGCCGCAGGCGCCGCAGGAACTCGCCGCGCTGGTCGTGGGTCATGCGCTCGTCGTTGTCGTCGAGCAGCTCGGCGTAGCCGATCACCGAGGTGAGCGGCGTCTTGAGCTCGTGGCTGGCGGTCGAGAGGAACACGTCCTTGAGGCGGTTCAGCTCGTTGAGGTGGAGGTTCATCTCCTCCAGCTCGCGGGCCCGGCTGCCCAGCCGGTCGAAGACCCGCGCCCGCTCGATGACCGAGCCGGCGTGGTCGGCGAAGAGCTGCAGCACCTCGCGGTGATGGGCCTGGAAGATCTCGGGGTGGTTGATGCGATTCACGTTGAGCACCCCGACGCAGCGCGAGCCGACCTTGAGCGGCAGCGACAGGGCGGAGGTGATGTTGCGGTTCTGCTTGCGCTCCGCGCTGAACTCGCCCATGCCCGAGCCGGAGTCGAGCTGGAGGCTCTCGCCGCGCTGTGCCACCCAGCCGGCGATGCCCTCGCCCAGCCGCTGCCGGGCGTTGCGGGTGAACTCCGATTCGAGCCCGTAGGCGGCCCGCGTCTCGAGCAGGCCGCTCTCGGGGTCGTAGACCATGATGGAAGCCTGCTGCGCCTTCAGCGTGGCGACCACGCGGCGCACGGTGATCTGCAGGATGTCGTCGAGCTGGAGCTGCAGGTTCAGGGCGGTCGAGAGCCGGAACAGCTCAGACAGCTCCGAGAGGCGGGTGCCCACGTCGGCCTTCTCGAGCTCCTGCCGCTCCAGCTCGCGCCGCACGGCGTCGAGCTCGCGCTGCTTGAGCAGGGTGTAGAGGCAGAAGACGACCACCAGCCCGGCCAGGCCGACGACCGCGACGTAGGCCTCGTTGGCCGACTGGCTGACGTCGTCACCCAGCAGGTTGTTCAGCGGCAGGTAGAGCAGCGGCACCGCCGCCGCCAGGGCGATGACGACGGCGAACGTGGACGCCCACAGAAACCAGCCACGCCGGGTGAGCCGCTCCCTCGCCGAAATGTCCTTTCGTTTCATCTGTCGTCGGGCTCCCAGCCCGGTCGAAGCGGGGTTCCATCCCCGAGGGCTTGCTCGGGTTATCGGCCGATCCGGCCCGGGCATTAGGACCGTTGGGGTCCGGGGGCACGGGCGGCTATCTTGGAGGGGCGACCCGGGCTGCGGGTCGGCCGGGGGCGCCGGGCGCCCCCGATCCGCGAGGAGGGATCATGCGGCACGGCAGGGTCGTGCTGGAACGCTTCGAGAGCGCCGTGTTGAAGGGCAATCCCGCCGGTGATCCGGCCGAGCGGGTCGTGCCCGTCTACCTGCCCCCCGGCTACGACGACGAGCCCGCCCGGCGCTACCCGGTCGTCTTCGTGCTGGCCGGATTCAGCGGCCGGGGCCGTGGTCTGTTGAACGACGATCCCTGGTCGCCCGGGCTCGACGAGCGCATGGACGCCCTGATCGCGGCCGGGGCCGGCGAGCTCATCCTCGTCCTGCCCGACGCCTTCACCCGCTTCGGCGGCTCGCAGTACCTCGACTCCACCGCCACCGGCCGCTACGCCACCCACGTCGCCGAGGAACTGGTCGCCCGGGTGGACGCGCGCTTCCGCACCCTCCCGGGACGCGAGCATCGCGGCGTGGCCGGACGCTCCTCCGGCGGCTACGGCGCGCTGGTCTTCGGCATGACCCGGCCCGACGTCTTCGGCGCGGTGGCCTGCCACAGCGGCGACCTGGGCTTCGACTACTGCTACCGCGGCGACGTGCCCCGCTTCTGCACCCAGATCCAGCAGGCCGGCGGCCTCGCCGCCTGGCTCGAGCGCTTCGAGCGCCGCCGCCAGAAGAACGGCGACGACATGATGGCGCTGAACGTGCTCGGCATGGCGGCGGCCTACTCGCCCGATCCGGACCGTCCGCCCTTCGGCGTGGACCTGCCCTGCGACCTGGAGACCGGCGCGTTCCGCGAGGACGTCTGGCGGCGCTGGCTCGAGCACGACCCGCTGGTCCTGGTCGAGCGACACGCCGAGGCGCTCCGCTCGCTGCGGCTGCTCTACCTCGACTGCGGCACGCGCGACGAGTTCAACCTGCAGCACGGCGCCCGGCAGTTCGTGCGGCGCCTGCGCGAGCTGGGCGTGGCGCACGAGTACGAGGAGTTCGACGACGGCCACCGCCACGTGGCCTACCGCTTCGACGTCAGCCTGCCGCGACTGGCGCGGGCGCTGGGCGCCGCATCCGCGACGGGGACGTGAGCGCCCCGTCCGCCACCCCGACCGCCGGGCGCCGACGCTCGTTCCGCCTCGGCGTGTGGAACGCCGCCCTCTACATGGGCGGCGAGGGCCTGGTGGACGCCAACACCGTGGTCCCGGTGTTCCTCGCCGGCCTGGGCACGCCGAATCCGCTGATCGGCTTCAGCGCCGCGCTGCCCGACTTCGGCTGGTTCCTGCCGCAGTTCGCCACCGTGCCGTGGATCTCGCGGCGGACGCGCTCGATCGGCCTGTACCGGCTGGCGGCCGTGCTGCGCGGGTTGGCCTTCGCGCTGCTGGCCGCGAGCATCGTGCCGCTGGCCAGCCATCCCGGCGTCCTGCTCGCGGTCTTCCTGTTCGGCTACGGCGTCTACTCCTTCAGCGGTGGCCTGGCCGCGGTGCCCTTCATGGAGATCGTGGGCCGCACCGTGCCCCGCGAGCGGCTCGGCGCCTTCTGGGCGCAACGCCTCTTCTGGGGCGGCCTGGCCACCGTGCTCGCCGGCCTGTTCGTGCGCCGGCTGCTCGACGGCGGCACCGACCCGTCGCGCTTCGCGCTGCTCTTCGGCCTCGCCACCGGACTGGTGACACTCGGCTACGGGCTCTTCTCCGCGGTGCGCGAGCCGGAGCTGCCGGCCAGCCCCGAGAACGCCGGCCCCCTGGGCATGCTGGGCGAGGGCCTCGGCATGCTGGCGCGCGACATCCACTTCCGCCGCCTGCTGATCGCCCGCGGCACGCTGTCGCTCTGGTTCGCCGCGGCGCCGTTCATCACCCTGTTCGCGGTGCGCGAGCTGGGCGGCTCGGCCCGCACGGCCGGCACGTTCCTGCTCGTGCGCATGGCCGGCTTCGTCGTCGCCAACCTGCTCTGGCACCGCGTCTCGCGCCGCGAGGGCGACCACGTGCTCATGCGCATCGGCGCCGCCGGCTGCGCCGGCCTGACGCTGGCCGCGGCGCTGATCGCGGTGCTCTCGCCCTGGCGCCTCGGCTGGCTGGCCGCCGGCCCGGCGGTGCTGGCGCTGGAGGTCGTCTTCTTCCTCGGCGGCGCGACGCAGAGCGCGATCACCGCCGGCTACTCCAGCCTCATGCTGCTGCTGGCGCCACCCGGCCGGCGCCCGGCCTTCATCGGGCTGATCAACACCTTCCTCGGTCCGATCATGCTGCTGCCGATGCTGGGCGGGGCACTGGTGGACCTCGTCGGGGCTCCGATCCTGTTCGCGCTGTGCGCCGCGGCCGCGCTGGTCGGCGTGCGCGCGGCCTGGCGGCTGCCACCCTCTCGCTCCGGCGCCGACGCCGGGGCGGGCCTCGAGCCGGAGGGTCCCGGGCACGCCGGGTAGCCGACGGCGGGCGCGCCGCCTATACTCCGCGCTCGAGTCCGGCCGTACGAGCACCCTCCAGGAATCCCGTCATGACCCCGCCGATCTCCCAGGCATCCCGCGCCACCCAGGACCGGGACGAGCGCACGCTCATCTCCTGCCCCGGCTGCGGACGGCACGACTACGTCCGGTGGCCCGCCGACCAACCGGTCCTGCGCTGGACCTGCTTCAACTGCCAGGGCACCTTCGACCTGCACCGCAAGGGCGGACATTGAGCGGGCCGCAGGCGGCCCTGCGGGTGAGCGAGGTCTTCCTCTCCCTGCAGGGCGAGGGCCCGTCGGCCGGCACGCCCGCGCACTTCGTGCGCCTGCAGGGCTGCTCGGTCGGCTGCCGCTGGTGCGACACCAAGTACTCGTGGGACCCGCTCGCCGGACGCGCCTCCACGGTGGCGGACCTGCTCGACGAGGCCGCGGACCTCGGACCGGCGCCGCTGCTGGTGGTGACGGGCGGCGAGCCGCTCGAATCGCCGGCGATCCTGCCACTGCTCGAGCACGGACTGGAGCGCTGGGAGCACGTCGAGGTCGAGACCGGCGGGTTGCTGCCGCCGGTGCTCTCGCACCCGCGCCTGCGGTGGAGCGTGTCGCCGAAGCTGCCGCGCGCCACGCCGCGCTGGGAGTCCACCTGGCGGCACGCGGCCGCGTGGCTGGCGGAGCCGGGTGCGACGTTCAAGATCGTGGTCGGCGATCCGCCCGACGAGGACGACCTGCTGCGCCTGCTCGCGCGGCACGCGGTGCCGGCCACGCGGGTGATGCTGATGCCGGAGGGCTACACCGACGACAGCCTGCGCGACCGCGCGATGACGCTGGCGACGCTGTGCAAGCGGCACGGCTTCCGGCTCTCGGCGCGGATGCACGTCTGGCTGTGGGGCGCGAGGCGCGGAGTATGACGGCGCTCGAGCGGCAACCGACCCGACCGGCGGACGCCCCGCGCGCCGTCGTGCTGCTCTCCGGCGGGCTCGACTCGTCCACCTGCCTCGCCTGGGCGCGGGATCGCGGCTTCGACTGCACCACGCTCGCCGTGGACTACGGCCAGCGTCACCGCGTCGAGCTCGCCGCCGCCCGCCGCGTCGCGCGCGCGCTCGGCGTCACCGACCACCGCCAGATCGCGCTCGACCTGCGCGCCATCGGCGGCTCGGCGCTCACCGCCGACCTCGAGGTGCCGCGCGACCGCGACGAGGGCACCATGGCCGACGACGTGCCGGTCACCTACGTGCCCGCGCGCAACGCCATCCTGCTCGGCCTGGCCCTCGGGCTGGCCGAGACGCTGGGGGCGCACGACCTCGTCGCCGGCATGAACGCCCTCGACTACTCGGGCTACCCCGACTGCCGCCCGGAGTTCGTGCGGGCCTTCGAGGCGCTGGCCGACGTCGCCACCCGCGCCGGCGTACAGGGCACCCGCTTCACCGTGCACACCCCGCTCATGCAGCTCGACAAGGCCGGCGTCATCCGCCTCGGCCGCTCGCTCGGGCTCGACTACTCCCTCACCCACACCTGCTACGATCCCGTCCCGGACCCGGCCGCGGCGGACGCCTGGCTGGCCTGCGGGCGCTGCGACGCCTGCCGGCTCCGGCTGAAGGGCTTCCGCGAGGCCGGCCTGGCCGATCCCGTGCGCTACGCCGGCGGCACGCCGCCTCCATCCCGGACCTGAACATGCGAGTCGAGCTGACCAAGGAGTTCCGCTTCGAAGCCGCGCACCGGCTGCCGCAGGTGCCGCCCGAGCACAAGTGCCACCGCCTGCACGGCCACTCGTACCGCATCGAGATCACCGTGGCCGGCGAGGTGGACGAGGCCACCGGCTGGCTCGTGGACTACGCCGACATCACGGGCGTGGTCGAACCGGTGCTGCGCGGCGAGCTGGACCATCGCACCCTCAACGACGTGCCCGGGCTGGCGAACGCCACCTCCGAGGTGCTGTGCGGCTGGCTGTGGCGACGCTTCGCCCCGGCCCTGCCCGGGCTGACCGCCATCATCGTGCACGAGACCTGCACGGCCCGCTGCACGTACCGGGGGGAGTGACCATGCGCATCTTCGTCACCGGGGCCAGCGGCTACCTCGGCGGCGCCATCGCCGCCCGCCTCGCCCGCGCCGGGCACGAGGTCCACGGTCTCACGCGCGACGCCAGCCGCGCCGTGGCGCTGGCCGCCCGCGGCGTCCGCCCGGTGGTCGGCGACCTGCGCCAGCACGCCGGCTACGGCGGGCCGCTGCGCAACGCCGACGTGGTGGTGCACGCCGCCGCCGCTCCGGCCGCCGAGGCCGCCGTGCTCGACCGCGCCGCGCTCGACGCCGTTCGCGACGGCGTCACCGACGGGCGCGTGCGCCGCGTCCTCTACACCAGCGGGGTCTGGGTCTACGGCGACACCGGCGGTCACGTGGTGGACGAGCAGGCACCGCTCACCGGACCGCTGCCCATCTCGAGCTGGCGCGTCGCCCACGAGGAGGCCGCGCTCGCCTTCGCCCCGCGCGGCGCCGACGTCACCGTCTTCCAGCCGGGCATCGTCTACGGCGGCTCGCGCGGCATCCT
This sequence comes from uncultured bacterium, assembly GCA_964398895.1. Taxonomy (GTDB): domain Bacteria; phylum Eisenbacteria; class RBG-16-71-46; order RBG-16-71-46; family RBG-16-71-46; genus JANXPZ01. Next base: position 4,961 of record CAYNPF010000031.1, on the reverse strand, counting down.
CGGAGCGTGGTTCGCCCGCGGACATCGCGGCCAGACCGTGACCTGGCCCGGCGAGGGCACGCAGCACTGGAGCCTGGTGCACGTCGAGGACGTGGCCGAGGCCTACCGGCTCGCCGCCGAGCGGCCGCTGGCGCGCGGCCCGATGCGCAGCGAGCGCTACCTGCTGCACGACGGCGCCGAGCCGACCGCGCGCGCGGTCGCCGAGGCGGTGGCCCGCGCCACCGGCGCGGTCGCGGAGTCGTGGCCGCGGGCCGAGCTGGTCGGGCAGCTCGGCGCCTACGGCGAGGCGCTGCTGGCCAGCCAGCGGGTGAGCGCCGCCAAGGCACGCCGCGAGCTGGACTGGGTCCCGCGGCACGCCTCGTTCGTGGACGAGGTCGAGGCCCTCTACCGCGAATGGCGGGCGGGGAGCGAACCGGCGGCCCCGTAGTGGCCCGCCGCGTCGCGACCGGGTAGATTCGGGGCGCCATGCTCCCGCGCCTGCGCCTCGCCGCCGCCGCCCTGCTCGTCGTCCTGCTCGTCGCGGGGTCGTCGGCCCCCCTGCTGGTCTCGGCCACGCTGCGCCACGCCGCCGCCGCGCGCGGGCTCGTCCTGCGCTGGGACCGTCTGCGGCTGCGCTTCCCGCTGCGAGCCGAACTGCGCGGGGTGACGATCACCCGGGCGGCCCGCGGCGACACCCTGCTCGCCGCCGACTCGCTCGGCGCCGCGCTCGATCCCGCCTCGCTCCTCCTCCTGCACCCGCGCCTGAGCGAGGCGGCGATCGCCCGCGCCCGCGTCACCCTCGCGCCGCGCGCCGCCGGCGCGCCCGACACGCTGGCCCCCGAGGAGGAGGAGCCGGCGCCGTCCAGCCCGCGGGCGCAGAAGCTGCGGCGCACCGCCGAGTCGCTGGTGCGGCTGCTGCTGGCGCCGGCGCGCCGGCTGCCGCGGCTCGAGGTGCGCGACCTCGAAGTACGCACCGCCGCCGAGGAGACCGCGTTGCGCGGCGGACGCATCGAGTGGCTCGCGCTCGAGCACGGGCCCTCGGGCATGCACCTGCGGGCCGAGGGCGCCCTGGCCCTGGAGCGCGCGGCTCCCTTCGCGCTGGAGCTGACCTACGGGCACGACGACCGCCTGGTCGGCGGCGCCATCCTCCGGCTGCCCGACGCGCCGGCCGGCGCCGGGACGCTGCGCGTGACCGTGGACGGACGGCTCACCCAGGACCACCGCGCCGGCGTGCTGCGGCTCGCCGACTCGACGCGGCTGGTGATCGGGCGCATCCCGCTCGTGCTGGGCGGCGTGCTCGATCGGCACGGCCCGCGGCTCACCGGCCACCTCGCCGCCGACGGGCTCACCGAGGAGATCCTCCGCGCCAGCGTCCCGCCGACCACGCTCGGCCCGCTCACCCGGCTGCACGTGCGCGGCTCCTTCGACTACCGGCTGGGGCTCGACCTCGACCTGGCGCACCCCGACGACGTGCGCTTCACCGCCGACGTGATCCCGCACGGGCTCTCGCTCGTCTCGATCTCCGACAGCCTCGCCCTCGACCGGCTGGACCGGCCGTTCCTCGCCCTCATCCACCTGCCGCACGGCCGTCTCGCCCCGCGCGAGCTGTCCCCGGCCAATCCCTTCTACCGACCGCTCGAGGGCCTGGACTCGCTGCTGGTGCACACCGTGCTGACCAACGAGGACGGCGGCTTCTTCCACCACCGCGGCTTCAACCCCGAGGCCATCCAGCTCGCCATCGCCGCCAACGTGAAGGCCGGCGCGTGGCGGCGCGGCGCCGGCACCGTCACCATGCAGGTGGCGCGCAACCTCTGGCTGGGACACGAGCGCACGCTGGCCCGCAAGGCGCAGGAGGTGGTGCTGGCCTGGGTGCTCGAGCACCTCACCGGCCTGTCGAAGCGCCGCCTGCTGGAGATCTACCTGAACATCATCGAGTGGGGCCCCGACGTGCACGGTGCGGCCGAGGCCACGCGCTTCTACTTCGACGCCGACCCCGCCCACGTCACCGTGGACGAGGCACTGTTCCTCGCCACCGTGGTGCCGGCACCGACGCACTGGCGCTACCGCTTCGCTCCCGACGGTTCGCTGCGCCCGTTCGAGCGCGCGCAGATGCACTTCATCGGCCGCGCCATGATCGCCAGGGGCTGGCTGGACCCGGCGATGCTGCCCGGGCGCGACTCGCTCGCCGTCACCCTGCGCGGCCGGGCGCGCCTCGAGCTGTTCCCGCCCGACACCGTCGCCGCGGACAGCCCGACGGTCGCGATCCCGGCGGCGCGATCCGCGACCGCGCCGCTCGCCGCGCTCGTTGGACTCCGCCCGGGCGGAATGCGAGACTGAGCGCGCCGAGACAGCAAGGGCGCCGCCGTCACCCTCGACGGCCGGTCGCTCCGGGGACCGGGGCCGCGACGAGGACCGGTTCGCCCGTCTGGAGACACCCGGAACCGATGAGACGACCCGCCGCAATCGTGATCGTCATGCTGGCGCTGCTGCTCGGCGGCCGCGCGGCCGCCGAGCGCGTCCCGACGGGCACGCGGTTGTTCCACGACGACGGCGGGATCGTCGGGCTCCGCGCCGGGCACGCGGTCCACCTGGACGACGCGGCGCTGCGCGGCCTGCGGCGCGCCGGCGCCGGACAACTGCTGCTGCCGCTGACCGACGGTTCCGAGCTCGAGGTCGTGCTCGAGCGCTTCGACCCGCTGGCGCCAGGCGCGGTCGTCACCCTGAGCGGCGCGCGCGGACCGGCGGCGTACCGGCCCGATCTCACCTTCTTCCGCGGCCACGTCGCCGGCGAGCCGGGCTCGCTCGCCCTGTTCGCGCTGGGCGAGGGGCGCGTGACCGGGCGCGTGCTCCGCGACTCCGGCTGGCTGCTCGTCGCCCCGGCCGGGGCTCCCGGCCCGCGGGCGCGGCACGTCGTCGTGCCCGAGTCCGACCTGCCGGCGGCCGGCGCGCACGACTTCGTCTGCCCCGCCGACGAGTTGGGTGGGGCGGCCGCGCCGGTCCCGCCCGGCCTGCCCCTCCTGTCCGCGGCGGTGACGACGACGAAGACGCGGCTGCTCTGCGACGTCGCGCTCGACTGCGACTACGACTTCTTCGTCAAGGAGGGAAGCGACTCCGCCCGCGCCGTCGCCTACGCGCTGGTCATGCTCGGCACCACCTCGGCCATCTACGAGCGCGAGCTCAACGTCTCACTGCGGGCCTCCTATCTGAACGTGTGGACCACGTCGTCGGATCCCTACGGCGCCACCGACCTGAACGCCCAGCTCGACGAGTTCGCCGGCTACTGGAAGAGCGTCCACGCCGGCGTGTCCCGCGACCTGGCCCAGCTCGTCTCCGGCCGCTCCCTGGGCGGCGGCATCGCCTGGATCGGCAGCCTGTGCAGCAACAGCTACGGCTACAGCGTCATCTCCAACCTGACCGGGAGCAACACCTACCCGACCAACGTCACCACCTGGGACGTCAACGTGATGGCGCACGAGCTCGGCCACAACTTCGGCTCGCGGCACACGCACAGTTGCTGGTGGCAGGCGAACGGCTACGCCGCGACCGGTGCGCTGCTCGACTCCTGCTACACCGCCGAGGGCTCGTGCTATACCGGCAACGTCGGCATCACCCCGCGCGACCTCGGCACCATCATGTCGTACTGCCACCTGCTCGGCGGCGAGGACCACGTCCGCCTCGACTTCCACGCCGCCTGCCGCACGGTGATGCGCTACACCGCCGAGGCCGCCTCCTGCCTGGCCACGGCCGCGGTGCAGCCGCCCACCGACCTCGCCGTGGTCGCCGACTCGACCGGCGCGCACCTGTCGTGGACGGCGAGCGCCTCGCCCGACGTGCTGCGCTACGACGTCTTCCGCAGTCCCTGGCAGCAGGACCTCGACCCGGAGCGGCTGGGCGCGACCACCGACACCGGCTTCGCCGACCTCGCGCTCGGGACCTTCTGGTACAAGGTCCGGGCGGTGCGCACCGCGGACTCCTCGGCGTTCTCGGGCGAGGTGCGCGGCTCCATCTGCCCCTGGTCCGCGCCCGCGGCCCACGCGGTCGGCGGCTCGCCTCTGGCCTGCCTCGCCGCCGACCTCGACGGTGACGGCGCGCTCGACCTCGCCGTGCCCTCGCTCACCGGCAACAGGGTCTCGATCCTGCGGGGGCACGGCGACGGCACCTTCGCCGCCGCCGCGGACCAGGCGCTGCCGTCCGGCGCCTACCCGTCGGCGCTGACCGCCGCCGACTTCGACGGCGACGGCCACCTCGACCTCGCGGTTGCCGACGAGGGCACCAACGCGGTCTCGATCCTGCGCGCTCACGGCGACGGCACCTTCGCCCCCGCGGTGTCGTACGCGGTCGGCTCGATGCCCTGGGGCGTGATCGCCGGCGACTTCGACGCCGACGGCATCACCGACCTCGCCACCGCCGGCGGCGGCGGCAGCGTATCGGTGCTCCGCGGCCAGGGCGACGACGGCGTCGGCGACGGCACCTTCGCCGCGGCGGCGAGCTACCCGGCCGGCTCGGCCTGCACCGGGCTGGCCAGCGGCGACTTCGACGGCGACGGCATCACCGACCTCGCCGTCCCGGTCGGCGCCGGGGTGGCGATCCTGCGCGGCCAGGGCAGCGACGGCCGCGGCGACGGCACCTTCGGCCCGGCGACCACGTACGCCTGCGAGACCTACCCGCAGGCCGTCGTCACCGGCGACTTCGACGGCGACGGCATCACCGACCTCGCCGTGGGGAACGCCGGCAGCAACTCGGTCTCCGTCCTGCTCGGTCACGGCACCGACGGCACCGGCGACGGCACCTTCGCCGCCGCCGTCGGCCATGCGGCGGGTGCTTCGCCCTACGCCCTGCTCGCCGGCGACTGGAACGGAGACGGCGTCGCCGACCTGGCGGTGGCCAACGGCTCCTCGGCCAACACCGTGTCCATCCTCTGCGGCCGACGCGGCGACGGCGTCGCCGACGGCACCTTCGCCGCCCCGCAGTCGTTCGCCGCC
>CAYNPF010000030.1:0-15856 GCA_964398895.1 uncultured bacterium | reverse complement strand
CCAGCAGCTCGCGCTCGCCCCGCACCTGGTAGACGGGGTGCCCGGCGGTCGCGAGGACCTCCTCGATCACGCCGAGCACGCGCCCCGCCTCGGTCTCGACCCGCAGGCCCACGAACTGGAACGTGTAGGCGGTCCCCGGCCCCGGATCGGGCAGGGCCGCCGCCGCCACCCACAGCTCGCCGTTCACCAGCTCCACCGCCTGTTCCCGCTGCGTCACGCCCTCGAAGCGCACCAGCATGCGCGTCAGCGCCGGCCGGGCCGTCGCCAGGGTGAGCGTGCGCTCGGGCTGGCCGGCGCGGCGCCAGGCGAAGCGCTTGACCGCGTGCAGCTCGAGCGCGGTGAGCGAGGCGCCGTCCAGGTTCAGCTCGCCGTGCACGCCGTGGGTCCTGCCGAGGCGGCCGACGCGGACCCACTCCGGTGCCGGACGAACGCTAATCGGCGATCTCGAGGTTCGCGTTGCGGCCCACCCGCGCCGCCGCCGCGCCCAGTGCCAGCCGCATCGAACGCGCGGTGCGGCCCTGCTTGCCGATCACGTGACCGAGGTCGTCGGGATGCACGCGCAGCTCGAACACCGCGTCGTCGCCGGGCTCGAGGATGTCCACGGCCACGTCGTCGGGCCGGTCCACCAGGCCGCGGGCCATCAGCACCACCAGGTCGCGCAGCTTCTCGTCCTCGGCGCCGGCCACCCGGGGCTCGGCCGCCACCCGCGGGGAGCGGCGGGGCTCCGCCGCGCGCGGGCTCAGGCCGGAGGGCGCTGGACCGGTACGGACGACAGACGGTAGCCGCTCCAGCACAGCAGGATCGTCCACGGGCCCCACAGCAGGAGCGACGGCATCGGTCGGTTGAGCCACAGGACCGCGAGGCCGCTTGCGCAGAGGGCGGCCGTAGTGGACCACGTCAGCAGGACGGTTCTCGTCGGACATCGAATCACACTCGCCAGTCGGTGGTTGCTGTGGTCCTTGCCGCCCACGTAGACCTTGCGGCCCTCGCGCAGGCGGTTGACCACGACGAAGATCATGTCGAAGGCCGGGTAGGCCAGCATCAGCGGCGGGCCCAGCCGGGACCACCCCGGGGGCGCCGCCGCGCTGGCCAGCACCACCGAAGCCCCGAGACTATACCCCAACAGCAGACTTCCCGCGTCCCCGAGGAAGATCCGGGCCCGCGGGAAGTTCCAGGGCAGGAACCCGGCGCAGGCGCCGGCGAGGGCGAACTGCACCAGCGCCGGCCCGGTCGCCCCCCGGGCGATCGAGCCCACCCCGAAGGCCGCGAGCGTCACCGCGCCGATGCCCCCGACCATGCCGTTCATGTTGTCGAGGAAGTTGATGGCGTTCATGAGCGCCACCAGCAGCGGGAGAGCCAGCGCCCATTGCAGCGGCGCCGGCAGGCCCCAACCCGGCAGCCCGGCGCCGGCCAGCAGGCAGGCCGCGGCCACCGCCTGCCCGACCAGCTTGATCGCGGGCCGCATGCCGAAGCGGTCGTCCCAGAGACCGAAGCCGAGCACGACCACCGCACCGGCGAGCAGCAGCAGACCGCCGTGGCTGAGGCCGCCGCCGCGCAGGAGGTGGCACGAGCCCCAGGCGACCAGGGCGCCGGCGAACACGGCGCCCCCGCCCAGCAGGGCGGTGGCGGTGGTGTGGAGCTTGCGCGCCTCGGGGTGGTCGAGGTAGCCGGTCGCCCAGGCCAGCCGGATCGCGGCCGGGGTGAGCACCAGCGCGAGCAGGAACGCCAGCCCGAACACCGCCGCCATGAGCATGGGGGACCCGGCTTCCGCGGCGCGAGTTCTAGTCGGTGACCCGCCCGGCGGGCACGGGCAGGGCCATCTGCTCGCACATCTCCCGGACCGTGACCTCGAGCAGTCGGTCGAGCGTGACCTCGGGCCGGTAGCCGATCGCCTGGCGGATCTTGTTCAGGTTCGGCACCCGCCGGCGCATGTCCTCGAACGAGCTGCCGTAGATGTTCTCGTAGGGCACGAACTCGATGGCCGAACTGCTCTGGCAGACGTCCCGGATGCGCAGTGCCAGCTCGAGGACGGTGACCTCCTCCTCGGACCCGATGTTGTAGATCTCGCCCTCGGTGCCCGCGCTCTCCGCCAGCATCAGCACGCCGCGCACCACGTCGTAGACCGACGAGAAACAGCGGCTCTGCTGGCCGTCGCCGTAGACCAGGATCGGCTGGCCGCGCAACGCCCGCTCGATCATGTTGGGGATCACCATGCCGTAGGCGCTCGACTGGCGCGGGCCGCAGGTGTTGAAGCAGCGCACCACCGTCACCGGGAGCCGCTGCTGCTGCCAGTACGACTGCGCCAGGCACTCGTCCACCGCCTTGCCGGCCGCATAGGACCAGCGCAGCTTGTGGGTCGGCCCCATCAGGCGGTCGTCGTCCTCGGAGAACGGCACGCTCACGCCCTTGCCGTAGACCTCGCTGCTCGAGAAGACGATCACCCGGCGTTCCTGCTCGGCGCAGGCCTGCAGCACCGCCTCGGTGCCGCGGATGTTGGTGATCAGCGAGCGCAGCGGGTTCTCGAGCACGTACTTCACGCCGACCGCCGCCGCCAGATGGAACACCCGGTCGCTCTGGGCCACCAGCCCGTTCACCAGCGACTGGTCCATCACGTTGCCTTCGAGGAAGCGGAAACACCGGTGGCGTTCGAACGACCGCAGATTCTCGAGCCGCCCCGTCGAGAGGTCGTCCAGGGCCCAGACCTCGTGACCGCGCTCGAGAAGCCGCTCGCACAGATGAGACCCGATGAAACCAGCTCCACCCGTGACCAGGCTTCTCATAAGAATCCCTTCAATGGACCGTCCCCACGACCGAACCCGGCTTCCTGCCGAACCAGCGGTACCGCGTGACGAGGTTCCCCGGGCAGCCACGACCACCAAAGATGGCGACGGACTGGCCCCAAGGCCGCCAGCCCGACGGTGCGTTCACGTCAATGCGGGCCGCGGGGTCGCCGGTCCGCAAGTCGGCGCATACTACCCCAATGTCGGCATCGGGCGCCAAGATTTTCCCGCCGGGCCCCCTCGGTCCCGGCGGCCGTCCCCGGGCCGCTCTGGACACGCTCTCCCGCCTCCGATAGCGTGCGTTCACCGTGCTTTCCGGCTGCGGCGGGACGTCCCGCCGGGCCCGACACCGACCCCGGAGTCCCATGCCCGACGGCACCCGCGTGACGGCCCCCACCACCACCGTCCCCCCGACCGAGAGCCCGTTGGAGCGGGCGGCCGGCGCGAGCTTCCTGTTGCTCGTCGCGGCCCTGCCCTGGTCCATCGCTCCCATGGGGATCACCGCCGGCCTGTGCGCCGCGTTCACCCTGGCGGTCTGGCTGCGCCGGCCCGCCCGCTGGCCCCGCACCCCCGTGCTCTGGCCGACGCTGGCCTGGGCGGCGGCCCTCGCGCTCTCGATCGCGTTCGCCCTGGATCGCGCGGCGAGCCTGCCGCGCCTGAGCAAGGCGCTCTTCCCGCTGCTGGTGCCGCTGGCCGCCACGCACGCTGCCCGGCCGCAGCGCGGCCGGCGCGCCATGGCGCTGCTGCTGGTCTCCGCCGCGCTGGCCGCGGCCTTCGGGCTCGTCCTCTACGCGCGATACGGCGCCGCCTGGCCGAGCCGCGCCCGCGGAGCGGTCGGGCACTACATGACCTTCGGCGGCCAGCTCCTGCTCTGGGTCACCCTCGCCGCCGCGGTGCTCGCCGTCGAGCGCGCCGCCCGCTGGCGCGCCGTCGCGCTGCCCGCGGCCGCGCTCGGGGCCCTGGCCCTCGCCGCCACGTTCACGCGCAGCGCGTGGCTGGGGCTCGCCGTCGCGCTCGTCACGCTGCTCGGGCTCGCCCGACCGCGCTGGCTGCCGGCCCTGGTCGTCACGATCGGACTGGCGCTGGTACTGGCCCCACCGGCCTACCGCGAGCGGGCCTGGAGCGCCTTCGACCCGTCACACCCCAACAACCTGCAGCGCACCTGCATGTGGCGCAGCGGCCTCGCCATGTTCCGCGACCATCCGCTCACCGGCGTCGGCCCCGGCGGCATGAAGGAGATCTACGACCGATACATGCTGCCCGCGGCCACCGAGCGGGCCGGCCACCTGCACAGCGTGCCGGTGCAGATCCTGGCCAGCATGGGCCTGGCCGGCTTCGTCGCCTTCCTCCTGCTCTACGGTTCGCTCTTCCGCTGCTCGATCGGCGGCTGGCGCGACCGCGGGCCCGGCGCGGCGTTGCGTCTCGGCGTCACCGCGCTGCTGGTCGGCTTCCTCGTCAACGGTCTCTTCGAGTGGAATTTCGGCGACGAGGAGCTGCTCTACCCGTTGTTCGTGCTGGCCGGCATGGCCTGGGCGGCGCGCGACTGGGGCGGCGACGGCACGACGGAGCCGCGATGAACCTCGTCCTCGTCCACGACTGGCTCACCGGCATGCGCGGCGGCGAGCGGGTGCTCGAGCGCATCGCCGCGCGTCATCCCGGCGCGCCCATCCACACGCTGGTCTGGACGCGGGGCTCGGTCTCGCCGGCGCTGGAGTCGCACCCCATCGCGACCTCGTTCCTGCAGCACCTGCCGGGGACCGATCGGCGCTACCGCTGGTTCCTGCCGCTGTTCCCGCGGGCGATCGAGTCGCTGCGCCTGCCGCCCTGCGAGGTCGTGATCTCCACCAGCCACGCCGTCGCCAAGGGCGTGATCGCGCCGCCGGGGGCCTTCCACCTCAGCTACGTGCACACGCCGATGCGCTACGTCTGGGACCTCGAGGCCGAGTACTTCCCGCCCGGGCGCTTTCCCTGGCCGGCCTCGTGGTACGTGCGCCGCACCTGCGCGCGGCTGCGCGCCTGGGACGTGGCCACCCGCGACCGACCGCACGCCGTGCTCACGAACTCGCGCCACGTCGCCGAGCGCGTCCGCCGCCACTGGGGCCGCGACGCCGAGGTGGTCTACCCGCCGGTGGACGTCGAGCGCTTCGCCGCCACGCCCGCGACCGACCGCACGCACTACCTGCTGGCCGGCGCCTTCGCGCCCTACAAGCGCTCCGACCTCGGCCTGCTCGCCTGCGCCCGCCTGCGCCGGCCGGTGCGCGTCGCCGGCAGCGGCCAGCAGGCGGGGCAGTTGCGCCGCCTCGCCCCGCCCGGGACCGAGTTCCTCGGCTGGGTGGGCGACGCCGGCATGCCCGCGGTCTACGCCGGCGCGCGCGCGCTGTTGTTCCCCGGCGAGGAGGACTTCGGGATCATGCCGGTCGAGGCCCTGGCCAGCGGCACGCCGGTGATCGCCTACGGCCGCGGCGGCGCGCTCGAGACGGTGGGCCGCGGGGCCGACCGCGAGGCGCTCGCCGAGGTCGCCGCCGGCGGGGTGGCGCGGGTGCCGGGTGGCATCCTCTTCGGCACGCCGACCACCGACGGGCTGGCCGCGGCGATCCAGCGCTTCGAGCGCGAGCGCTTCGATCCCGCCGAACTGCGGGCCCTCGCCGCCCCCTTCGCCGCCGCCGAGTTCGACCGCCGCTTCGCCGGGGCCTTCGCCCGCGCCTACGCCGACTGGACCGCCGCGCGGCGCGTCAGCACCAGCACCAGCGTCGCGTAGACCAGCGCCGACAGCACCCAGGCGCTCCCCGTGGTCATCGCCGCGCCCAGGGCGCCGAGGCGCGGCACCAGCAGCAGGTTGCCCGCCAGGTTGAAGAGGAACTGTCCGGCCGCGACGGCCGCCACCAGCTCGCTGCGCTCGAGCGCGAAGACCACGCCCTGCCCCGCCGCCACCATCGCGTAGGCCGCCAGCCCGCTCGAGAGCAGCGCGAAGACGGGCAGCAGCCGCCCGTACTGGGGGAAGAAGCGCGGCAGCAGCAGGCCGCAGCCGAGTGCCGCCGCCAGCCCGAGCACGCCCAGCGGCACGGTGAGCCGCAGCGAGCGCAGGAAGAAGCGACGGGCGCCGGCGGCGTCGCGGTGGCGCATCGCCTCGGGCAGGAACACCGTGCCCAGCACGCCGGCCAGCATGACCAGCGGCGAGGACAGGCGCAGGCCGGCGCCGTAGCTGCCGACCTGGTCGGCCGTGGACAGGGCGCCGAGCAGCAGCGTGTCGAGCTGGAAGGCGAAGACGTGCACCAGCGTGGCGACGAGGATCCAGCGCGACAGGTCGAACAGCTCGCGCAGCTCGGTGCGGCTGCCGCCGCGCGCCAGCACCCCGCGCGGCACCAGCGCCAGCCCCACCAGCCCGACCACCAGCGGCGCCAGTACCTGGATCCACAGCACGCCGCGGACCGAGAAGCCGAGCAGCAGCACCAGGCCGAGCAGCAGGCCGAGGCGGCTGGCGCCCTCGCCGATGCGCACCAGGCTCAGGGCGAGGAAGCGCCGACGCGCCTGGAGGTACGAGGTCGCGAAGGCCATCAGCCCGCCGCCGACGATGGCCAGCGCCGCGTAGCGCAGCGGCGCCGCGAAGATGGGCCGGTGCAGCAGGTGGCCGAGCAGCCACGGCCCGAGCAGCAGCGCCGGCAGCCCGACGCCGGCCACCAGCAGCGCGCGCGCCGTGAGCACGGTGCGCGCGAAGCCCGCGCGCGCCGCCGGATCGCCCTCGCCCGCCGTGTGCTTGACCAGCGCCACGCCGAGACCGAGATCGGTGAGCTGCAGCAGGATGGTCTGCAGGGTGATGAAGATGGTGATGGCGCCCATCTGCGCGGGGCTGGCCAGCCGCACCATGACCGCGGTGCCGACGAAGGCCAGCAGCTTGCTCGCCCCGTCGCCCGAGGCCACCATCCCCACAGAGCGCACCGTCGGCGGCAGCGCGTCCCACAGCCGGCGCCACGTCCTCACCGCCGCCCCCGCGACGCCACCGCCACGATCACCTCGCGCCAGGCCCGCTGCCAGGCCGGCAGCGCGAAGTCGCGCTCCACCGCCGCGCGCTGTCGCGCGCCCAGCGCGGCGCGCTCCGGCCAGGCCGCGTCCAGCGCCGCCGCCAGCGCCGCGGCCGCGGGCTCGACGTGCGGCCCGGGCAGGTCGAGCAGTCCCTCGACCGCGGTGGTCACCGTCGCCGTCCCGCTGGCCATGCTCTCCAGCGCGGCCAGCGAGGTGCCCTCGCTGCAGCGCGTCGGCACCACGGTGAGCGCCGCGGCCCGGAACAGCCGCGGCATCGCCTCGCGCGCCGCCCCGCCGAGGAAGTGCGCGCGCCGCGCCAACCCGAGCGCGGCGACCTGCGCGTCGAGTTCGGCGCGGTGGGCCACCGAGGCGGGCACGTCACCGATCACGCCGCCGGCGACGACCAGCCGCGCATCCGCCGGCAGGGCGCGGGCGCGGGCGAAGGCGGCGATGGCGAGGTCCACGCCGCGCGGCGGGGTGAGGTTGCGCGGCACCAGCACGAACGGTCCCCCGGGCGGCAGCAGGTCACCCGCCTCCGTCGCCTCCCCCGCCCTCGCCGGGCGGAACACCCCGGTGTCCACCGCGTTGGGCACGAACCACACGCCCGGGGCGATCTCCTCGCGCAGGCGCGTGCCCGGCGCGACCGCGAGCCCCATCGCCCGCGGCACGAAGCTGTCGTTCGCCACCACCGCCCCGGCGCGGCGGAAGGCCTCGCGCATGGCGCGGCGGCGCAGCCAGCGGCGCAGGGCGTTGGCCTCGTGCGTCCAGGTGGCGCCGTGCGAGAGCAGGACGGTGCGCGGACCGGCCAGCCCGCGCGTCAGGTGCTCGGGGTTGTGCACGATCACGACGTCGTGCGCGAGGATCTCGGCGCGCCGCGGCGCCAGCGCCAGGTTGAAGTCCACCAGCTTCAGCCCGGTGCGGCGCGGCACCGGCACCGTCACCACCCCGGCGCCGGCGGCGCCGAGGTCGGCCTGGTAGACGGTCTGCGACTCCACCACGTCGGCGAGCGCGGCGCGCAGCGCGTGCACGTAGGTCTCGGCCCCGCCGAGCATCGGCAGGTAGCGGTAGATCACCTGGGCGACGCGCATCAGCCGGCCTCCCCGGCCGCGCGATCGCCGCGCGCCGCCCGGGCGGCGCGGAACACCAGCCAGGCGTAGAGGGTCAGCGCCCCGGCGTGCACCCAGCCGTCGGCTCCGTCGCGCCAGCCCGCGCGCAGCAGCAGCACCTGCGCGAAGCGCCACGGCACCCGCGCCAGCAGCGCCCACGACGACTCGCCGCGCGCGGCGCGCTCGCGCCCCTCGAGCACGGCGTAGCGCCGCACCTTGCGCAGCAGGTCGGCGCGATCGGCGTAGGTGCGGTGCTCGATCGGCTCGGCGAGCCGGCCGACCGGCCCGTCCACCTGCGCCCGCTCGTGCACGCGGCCGGCGTAGCGGGCGCGCTCGCGACGCATCAACCGCAACTGGTGGTCGGGGTAGAGCCCGCCGTGGCGCAGCCAGCGGCCCCCGAGATGGTTGCGGCGCGGGATCTCGAAGCCGACCGCTTCGCCCGGCGCGCGCAGCACGCCGGCGATCTCGCGCGCCAGCTCCGGCGGCACCGACTCGTCGGCGTCGAGGAACAGCACCCAGGGGCGCTCGGCGGCGGCCAGCGCCGCGTTGCGCTGCTCGCCGTAGTCGGTGAACGGGCGCTCCACCACCCGCGCGCCCAGCCGGCGTGCCAGCTCCGGCGTACCGTCGCGGCTGCCGCCGTCCAGCACCAGGCGCTCGCCCGCCCACGCCACCGAGGCCAGCGCGGCGGGAAGGCGCGCGGCCTCGTCCTGCGCGATCACGGCGACGCACAGCTCCGCCACGGACTCCGGCGGTGTCGGTCCCGGCGCGCGGGCTGGCTCGGTCGAGGGCGGCACGGCGGGACTCTAGCCGCGCCCCCCCGCAGCCGCAACCATCGGTGGCGCGTCACGCCGGCCAATCTGATTCGAGATTGCTCTTGACGAGATTTCGGGCTCTCGCGGCGTTCTGCACCGTGGTCTGCGCAGGCGCGTCACCACGCTGCGCACGTTGAGCGTGCGCGCGAAATGGAGGCCTCTCGCAAGAACGTGACTGAGTCGCGTCGCGTTCGGCGAACTGAACGTATCTGCGAGAGCCGAAAATGGGCATGCTAGAGTGCATGCGTGCAACGCCCCCGTGACCCGCGAGCGGCTACCCTGCTCGCGTTCGCCCGCGATCCATGCGGGCGTGACCCGCCCCCGCGGAGTCACGTTCATGACCCGCTACGCTCTGGCGCACCTGACCGACTCGGCGTTGCTCCACGATCTCAAGTCGCTCGTCACCCAGGACCGTGCGACCACGGCGCTCCTGATTGCCCATCTCGGTGAAACCGACGCCCGGCGGCTGTACGCCCCGGCGGGCTATCCCTCGATGTACGAGTACTGCGTGAAGGCACTCGGCTTCTCCGAGGACATCGCGTTCAAGCGCATCCAGATCGCGCGCCTAGCCCGTCGCTTCCCGATCGTCCACGACATGCTGGCCGATGGACGCTCGAACCTCAGTGCCCTGCTCGCGCTCTCGGCACACCTCACCCCCGACAATGCCGACGATCTGCTCGCCGCTGCGGCCGGCCGGACGCGCTCCGGTATCGAGCAGCTCATCGCCGAGCGCTTCCCCCGGCCGGATCTGCCGACGCTGATTGCGCCCGTCGCGCAGCCCATGTCTCCTGTTGGACTCGCCCCGGGGCGAGTGATCTTCACGAGTCCTGAACACGCCTTCTCGGCGACGGGCGAGTTGGAGATGAGCAGTCCGGAGTCGGCCGGTCCCGCCACCGCCCACGTCTCGTTCGCTCCCGCGCCGCCAGCTCCTCCGAGCCGAGTCGCCCCCATCGCGCCCCAGCGCTACGCGATCCAGTGCACGGTCTCGAGCGAGACTCACGCCAAGCTCCGGTATGCCCAGGAGCTGCTCGGGCACGCCGTGCCCAACGGCGATCTGGCCCAAGTGCTCGACCGGGCGCTGGATGCGCTCATCGCGAGGCTCGAGCAGCAGAAGTTCGCGCGGACCGATCGGCCGCGGCCCTGCAAGCGCGGCGACGATGCCCGTCATATCCCGGCCAGCGTGAAGCGGGCAGTCTGGGAGCGCGACGGCGGCCGCTGCACGTTCGTGGGCGAGAGTGGGCATCGGTGCGAGTCGAGAACAAGGATCGAGTTCGATCACGTCGAGCCGGTGGCCACAGGCGGGCACGCCACGGTCAAGGGTCTGCGCCTGCGTTGCCGCGCGCATAACCAGTTCGAGGCTGAGCGGGCGTTCGGGCGGGATTTCATGAACGCGAGGCGCAACTCGGACCGACCGGCGGCCGGGGTGGCGTAGGTCCGGCTCCCGGCCCGCGTCGTGTTGACACTCCGCGGGTCGTTGCCGAGACTCGCCCGTCATGCCCACCCACCGGAGCCACCGATGAGGATCGCCCTCGACGCCCGCAAGATCCGCGACGGCGGCATCGGCACCTACATCCGCGAGCTGCTCGCCGCGCTGGCCGTGGAACCCGGGCCGCACGAGTGGGTGGCGCTGATCGACCCCGGCGACCTCGGCGCCTTCGCCTGGCCGGGCGCTCGCGTGCGCGAGGCGGTGGTGCGCGCCGGCAAGTACGGCCTGGCCGAGCACCTCGTCGTCCCGCGCGCCGCGCGCGCCGCCGGGGCGACGCTGCTGCACGAGCCCCACTACACGCTGCCGCTCGGCTGGCGCGGTCCGGCGGTCGTCACCATCCACGACCTCATCCACCTCAGCCACGCCCGCTTCTTCCCTCCCGGCGCCGCGCTCTACGCGCGCGCCATGGCCGGGAGTGCCGTGCGCCGCGCCCACCGCGTCCTCGCCGACTCGGCCTTCACCCGCGACGAGATCCTCGCCCGACTCGGCGCCGATCCCGCCCGCGTGCGCGTGATCCCGCTCGGCGTCTCCGCCACGCTGGCGCCGCGCGACGCCGCGCCGGTCGCCCTCTTCCGCCGCGAGCGCGGCCTGCCCGCCGACTACCTGCTCTACGTCGGCGCCCGCAAGCGGCACAAGAACCTGCCGCTCCTGCTCGAGGCGCTGGCCCGGCTGGCGCCCGCCTCGCGCCCGCCGCTCGTGCTCTCGGGCGCACCGTGGAGCGGCGACGATCCGCTGGCCCGGCTCGCGGCGCACCTCGGCCTCACCGCGGACGTGCACTTCGCCGGCGCGCTCGCCGACGACGAGGCGCTCGCCCGCCTCTACTCGGGCGCGGCGCTCTACGTGCAGCCAGCGCTGATCGAAGGCTTCGGCCTGCCACCGCTCGAGGCGATGGCCTGCGGCACGCCGGTGCTGTCCTCGAACGGCGGCGCGCTGCCCGAGGCGGTGGGCGACGCGGCGGCGCTGCTGCCACCGGCCGATCCCGACGCCTGGGCGGCAGAGATCGCCGCGCTCCTCGGCGACGCCGGGCGGCGCGCGGGGCTGATCGAGCGCGGCCGGGCGCGCGCGCGCCGGTTCACCTGGGCGCGCACCGCCGCCGCGACGCTGGCCGTCTATGCCGAGGCCGCGGGCGCGTAGGGCGCGGCGTCAGTGCGCGCTGGAGTCGCGGAACACGCGCAGCGCGGTCATGAGCAGGATCTTCAGGTCCAGGCCCAGCGACCAGTGGCGGATGTAGTAGAGGTCGTACTCGATGCGCCGGTCGAGCGGCGTGTCGCCGCGCAGGCCGTGCACCTGCGCCCAGCCGGTGATGCCCGCCTTGACGTGGTGGCGCAGCATGTAGCGCGGCACCGAGGCGCGGAACTCCTCCACGTACACCGGCCGCTCGGGCCGCGGCCCGACCAGGCTCATCTCGCCGACGAACACGTTCCAGAGCTGCGGCAACTCGTCGAGCGACAGCGGCCGCAGCACCCGCCCGGCCCGGGTGCGGCGCGGATCGTCCGGCGTCGTCCATCCGGCCCGGCCGCCGGCCTCGGCGTCGGTGCGCATGGTGCGGAACTTGAGCATGCGGAAGCGCCGGCCGCTCATGCCCACGCGCTCCTGCGCGTAGAGCGCCGGGCCGCGTGAGTCGAGCCGCACCCACAGCGCGATCGCCAGCAGCACCGGCGAGAGCACGATCAGCCCCAGCGCCGAGCACAACAGGTCGAAGCTGCGCTTGATCACGGCGTTCCAGCCCTGCCCCGGCGTCTCGGTGACCAGCACCACCGGCATGCCGTCGAAGTCCTCGACGCTGGCGTTCAGCGTGAAGGCGCGGGCCAGGTCCGGCACCAGCCGCACCGCCGCGGTGGAGTCCGCCAGGCCCTCGAGCGCCCGGTGTTCGGCCTCGTGCTCGGCCCGCGCCAGCGCCAGGTAGACGATCTCGGCGCCGGTGCGCTCGACCAGCGCCGGCAACTCGTCCACCGTGCCCAGCACCGGCAGGCCGGCGACCGCCGTCCCGGCCGGCGTCGGCGCCGCCGCCACCAGGCCGCGCACGTCCAGCCCGAAGTCGGCGTGCTCGCGGATCTTGGCCAGCAGCGCCTGCGCCAGCTCGCCGGTGCCGACGATCAGCGTGCCGCGCAGGTTGCGGCCGCGCCGCCGCGCCGCGCGCAGCGCCGTGCGCACGACCACGCGGCCGGCCACCAGCGACCCCGCCGCCAGCACGGTGTAGATGAGCAGCATGAAGCGCGACAACTCGCCGCGTACGAAGTACGAGCCCACCGCCGCCAGCGCGCCGACCAGCAGCATGCCCTTGACCAGCGTGCCGGCCTCCTGCGACAGCCGCGCGGTGCGGGCCGAGCGGTAGAGACGGAAGGAGCGCAGCACCAGCAGCGCACAGGGCGTGAGCACCGCCCCGAACCACAGGTAGACGCCGAGCGGCGGGATGCCGAGCGGCACCGGCAGGCCGAGGCCGTGGAAGCGCAGCCAGTAGGCGGCCAGCCAGGCGGCCGCGAGGATCACCCCGTCGAGCACGAAGACCAGGCTGGCGAGGACCTGACGCTGGCGGACGAGCATGGTGGGGTGAAGCTAGGCCGGGTGTCCCGGCCGCGCAAGAGCTGCGGTGGGGTGGTTCACGTCCGGCTTCCGGCGGCCTCGCGTAGCACGGCCAGCGTGGCTTCCGCGGTCCTCCGGTAGGTCAGTTCCGCCGCGCGAACGATGCCTGCCCGGCGGAGCCGTTCGCGTTCCGACGGGTCACCTGCAATCCGTCGAACGGACTGCGCCCAGGCTTCGGGATCGCAGGGCGCCACGTGGGCCGCCGCGTCTCTGGCCACCTCCCGGAACACCGGGATATCCGAGGCCAGAGCGGGCAGACCGCTGGCGAGCGCCTCCGCCAACGGCGAGCCGAAGCCCTCGTAGACACTCGGGAAGAGCAGCATGCCCGCATGCTCATACAGCCAGGCCTTCTCCTCCGTCATCACCCATCCCAGATGGACCACCTGCCGGGCTCCCGCGATGCGCGCGAAGTCCATCAACGACGCGAACCGCGAGTCCACCGGACCCACACCGACCAGCGTCAGCGGGGGTGCGTCCCCCAGCAGTGCCCATGCCCGGGCCACCGTCTCCAGGTTCTTGCGGGGCCGGTTGTCTCCCACGAGAAGGGCGAACGGTCCATCCGGCACCCCCGCTGGTCGGCGGGGTATCAGGTCCAGACGCGGCCGCGCCACCCCGGGCAGGGCAACGCGTACTTGCTTGGCGCGCGCCCGCGTGAACGACAGGATCTCTCCGCGACTGAACTCGCTCGCGGTCAGGATGAACCGCGCACCGAGTGCGTGGTGCAGGCTCATCCGGTACAGCTGGCGAGCGAACCAGGTCGCGATGTGGGCCGTCCGCAGCGGCGACACGTCGTGCAGGGTCAGGACCTCGGGGCAACCCGATCCGAACGGCCGGAGGCTGAAGGGACTGCAGTAGACTGCGGGCTTCACTCGTCGCAGCCAGGCTCCGACGGCGATGGCACCTGTCGGTCGAATCGGGTGTGCGGGGAATTCGACCCACTCAACGCGAGGGTGGTTGCGAAGCCGCTCCAAGTCGAATCGCGTGTTTCGCCAGTGCGGGTTCCACAGAACCACGTAGCGCTCGTCGCTGGGGAGATCGAGGAGCGCCTCGAGAACCGAATATGCGTACACGCCGACGCCCGCGAAGTGGTCGCTGGCGTAACGGAGGTCATAGGCAATGACCACGGTGGAGCCTCCACATCGGAAGGGCATACCGCAGATGGCCAAGCATCTGCAGACTAGCGTGCTGTTCGAAGGCGGGCAATGCGGGCGTTTCGGTCCGGCGGTTGAACGCCCCCAGGGAGGGGACTAGACTCCCGCGCTCCCGTGCTCCTCGCGACCGTTTCCGGCCAGACTGGGGATGCTCCTCCATGACAGACGCCGCTCTCCCACACCCCGCGGGCTCGTCCAGTAGGCGCACGATCGTGCTCGTGGCGGCGTCCTGTGTGGTCGCCAACTGGCCCGAACGGCGGATCTATGAACCCCTGGCGAGCGACTTTGACATCCACGTCATCCAATGGGACCGGCCGGGGCTCATGGACGACTGGGCCCGAGAGCGCGTCCAGCGGTACCGCATCTCCCTGTACGAGTTCACCGGCGTGGCCTGGGGGCTTTCGGGACTCCTCCGCTATTACGGACGCATCGTGGAGGAGCTGGATCGGATCCAGGCGAAGCGCGGCGTGGACTTCGTCGTGGCCGCGGATCCCGACGTGCTGCCCGCGATCATCTGGCACCGATTCACGCGACGCCTCCGCTACCGGATCATCCGAAACGAGGTGGACTACTATGCGGGCTCCCGCGCCCCGGGGAGGGGATGGCCGGCACCCGCCAGGCGGCTTGGGTTCGATCTCCTGGAAGCCACGCTCCACACGCAGTGCGATTCCATCATCACGCTGAACCGGTACGCAAAGGCGCGACTGGTGCGGTGGGGCGTGCCCGCGAGCAGGATCGTCGTGGCGGGATTGTGGAAGCCGGACGAGTACTTCGCGGGAGACCGGGAGGCCTACAAGCAGATCCTGCTCGAGAAGGGCCTGTTCACCGCGAACCAGGTCGCGCACCTCCGGGGCCGGATCGTGATCTCGTTCCTGGGCCTGTTCTATCGCGGCACTCACTTGAGGGAGCTCCTGGAGGCGGCCAAGGACTTCCCAAACGAGTTAGCCGTGATCCTCGCGGGCAAGGGCCACGAACTCCCGGTCGTCGAGAAATACACCACGCGGTACCCGAACCTGCTGTTCCTGGGCTGGCGGAACGACGACGATCTGCGGCAGTTCGCCCGAATCACCGACATCATGTACCAGCCGCTCAACCCCGACGACAACATCAACTGGAAGTACTTCGGCTCCACGAACAAGATGTTCGAGGCGATCGCTGCGGGATGCATGTTCATCGGCTCCGCCAACAACGAGCGGGCGGATCTCAACGCGGAGGCGGACTTCGCGGTCCCGCTCGATTTCGGGAAGGACCTAGTGCCGCAGTTGCACGAGCTCTTCCAATCAGTGCTGGCCGACCGGGGGGTGCTGGAGGCCAAGCAGCGGAACGCACGTCGGCTCTTCGAGCGTTACAACCACGCGGCGGCCGTGGACCTCGTCCGGCCGCTGTTCTGCTCACCGCCGCGTCGCTGAGGTGCAGCGCGGGCCCGCGCCCTCAGCCCGGTCGTCTCGGCGGCGCCGTCTGGAACGACACGAGCACCGTCCTGAGAGCGCGGCGCGCTTCTGTGAGGGCTCCCCGCCGCCCCATCGCGGCCCGGTAGAGCAGCCAAACCGAGGCCAGAAGGTAGTGGACGCGGCGCAGCCAGCGCAGCCCTGCGGGCGAATGCGGCACGTGGTGCTTGCGGAAGTAGAGCTCCAGGTTCCCTTCGCCGTCCATCGGGGTCAGGCTCTGGTTCGCACCGCCCTGGCTGCGCTCGTGGATGACCGACCACGTCGGAACGTAGTGCACCTCGAAGCCGGCGTCGCGCACGCGCACGCACCAGTCCACGTCCTCAACGTACATGAAGAAGTCCTCATCGAACTCACCCACCCGCTCGAGGACGCTACGCGGGAACATGAGGAAGCAACCCGATAGCGCATCCACGGCGACCGGACCGGCCGGCGAATCCAGCAGTCCCCGGGAACACCACGCGGGAACCCAG